>JAZRKZ010000128.1:0-8951 GCA_045646565.1 Lachnospiraceae bacterium | reverse complement strand
AATGATTCCAGATCGATCTCCATAATGAGATCAAGCATCGTCAGATACTCCCTGATCTGAATCATATGGTCCTCTTCAATCTGCATGCTTTGATCTTCTTTGTTCAGGATATCCAGCATCTTCATAATTCCGGATGTCACTTCATCAAGATTCAAATGCTCCTTGATATTGATCGGTTCCTCGCGATCACGCAGCAGATTTGCTGCCGTTACAGAGATGTCGTGCGACTTGAACATCTTCTCAATAACGCTTTTTGTAAAACTGTGGTTGATGTTCTCCACCACCCGATTGATCACATTGGTTAATTCGCCCCGCTCATACAGATCCAGCAGTAATCGAAAATGACCTCCATATTGATACGCCTTCAGCGAATGCTGAATATTCTTTGCTATTGCAGTATCTATGTATTCTTCTGCATGTTTTGCGTCTGAAAAAGGCGTATCCACGTTATAGTTGATCCCTCCCAGGCTCATCGTGCCGCCGTATCGGATGTATTCATCAATACCTTTAACGCCAAGAACTTCTTCAAATTCGCGATAGGGAATAAATGTGGTATGCAGCAGGATACACCTGTCATAAAGCTGCTCTTCCCTGGTAAATGCAAATCCTAAGGAATCTGTTCCCGACAGAACGATCTTCATACCGCTGCTGGCATAAATATCAGAGAAGAGCGCAGCCCCTTCGATAAAATCTTCCAGCAATGTAACTTCGTCAATAAAGACATACCGGAACCCGTTCCTCTCCAGCAGCCTGAGGTCAGTATCCACATCAGCAAGCGAGTCGCCTGTTGTCACCTGGATGAAAGCGGCTTTTTTGAATTCTTCCGGAGACAGTTCTGTAAGGATCTGGCGGATCATCGTTGTCTTCCCGGTTCTTCTTAATCCGTAAATGATCAGAACCCTGTCCTGCGCGGGGCCAAAGATATAGTCCCTCAGGACACGGATACATTCCCTTTTCTTGTACCTTCTGGTTATTGCGATCTGCGATTCCAGCTGTCGTCCTGTCCTCACGTTTGTTTTATATTCCGGTTCTTTTTCTGCAATCCTGTCTGCACCTTTCTCATCTCCCGGCAGCATCCGCTTAAGCTCTCTTAGTTTTTTCTCAAGAGCCTTCCTTTTTTCAATCTTCTCTTTAAGATCCGGAACCTGTTCAAAGCTCACATAGTTCTCAATTCTCTTGCCGCTGCGGGTTATTCGATGATAATAGTAATCTTTATCCTTGATCTTCTTTTTTGTAATGCTTCCCTCCGGCAGGATCGCTATTTCTCTCTCTATTTCTGCGATCTGGTTGTATATATTCTCTATTAACATGGAATAGCCCCCTCCGTAATTTGTTATACCCATTATACCCACTTAACAATTATTTGTAAAGGGTATAACAGGTATAATTATCTGCAGACATTGTTCTCGTGACAGCATATGTCCAGCTCCTTTTCCATAATTTATATTTTCATCCGCAATTCTTTTTATTTTGCGGATCATTTTATAAATAGCTGGAAACTTCAGTTGGACTGGCGGTTCAGCTTCGCCCTTCTTCCGGCATCGATCCTAATCCAATCATCCAGCGTCACCGGAATATAATCAGAAAACATACAGAAACAGTTAATCATGTTACAGGGGATCGAATGCCCCTCCGGCTTATTTCGGGAGGTGACAACTGTGCTTCTTGTGATCCGGATGAATTCATTTACCAGCTTCTCATCGTGTGTGTCATGTACATGACCATAGAGCATATAAGTCAGCGGATCTCCTCCCGGTGTTGTGCGATACTGGCCTTTATAACAAAATACCGGATAGTGGGAGAGGATTATCCGCCTTTTTGAATCCATAATCTCGGCATAGGGCTTAATCCACTGAAACAGGGACCGGTCAAATTCCCTGTCGTTCAGAAACTTATCATGATTTCCTTCGACCAGGTATTTTCGACCGTTCAGCCGACTCAAAATATCGTTCGCCGCTCTGCCTCTGGAAATTGCAAAATCCCCTAGAATATATACCTCATCCTTCTTCGTGACATGGTCGTTCCATTGCTTCACCATGTGATCATTCATTTCTTCATAGCCAGAAAAGCCACGCAAATCCATGCGTTGATTCAGACTGTCATGATAAAAATGAAGATCCGAGATATACAGCTTTCGTACAGGAATCTTCTTTCGATGCCGGATTTTCTTTTTCAGTTCGTTGGTATCCACTTTCCGATCTGCAAGGAACCGGTCAATCTTCGCCGCCTCGTCTGCAATGACTTCCTTTGAAAGGAGTCGTGCCTGTACATTAAAATGATCTGCCAATACATCATATTTACAGCGGCGAAACAGCTCATAAACCATGAAAACCACACTCAGAATATTTTTATCTTCAGCTGTCATCGAAATCTGACATTCATCCGGTTTGGAAAGTCCTGCATCCAGACGGGACATCAATACATTTGCTTTGTTACCAATATCTGTTCCTGCCGCTGCCCGGGAGGTCAGTACGCTTACAAAACGGCTGTATTCCGCTTCTTCTCTCGTAAGAAACAGATGTTCTTCATTCACATATACCACTTCCTTCATACAGTGTTTTGTTCATCTTTCTCCTGGTTCTCCTTTATCAATCTGTCAAACAGCGCATTGATCTGCAGCACCGCGTCTTTTGCGATCTCCTTCGGCGTACGGTTCTCCATATCTACTTCCACTGCAAATAACCGGTTTGAATCATCCAGATTTCTTACTGCCATTTGTAAATCGCTCCTTTCGTCATCGAACGCCATAATATTCCCAGGTAACTGTGTCAATCATTGGGAACTCCTGCGTTCCGATTGGCGCACCCGTACTGTCTGTTGAGAAGACATCACAGGAAATCAGATTCCCTTTGC
The DNA here is from genome assembly GCA_045646565.1 of Lachnospiraceae bacterium. Taxonomy (GTDB): domain Bacteria; phylum Bacillota; class Clostridia; order Lachnospirales; family Lachnospiraceae; genus Chordicoccus. The sequence continues at coordinate 6,098 of JAZRKZ010000128.1, read as the reverse complement.
GTAATATCCCATCAACCGGGGTATGCCCCACTACCTGCAGCAGTTTCCTCGGTTTATAAAGCTTTCCTTCGTAATACTGCGGCCGGTACCAGATCGGAGAGGCATCCTGCCACATCTCTCCGCATGCGAATCCATTGATTGTTTCGACGACCGCATCAATGCCGTTATATTTGCCGGCCGGAACATACCGGCGGACAAATGCATCTGCCAATCCGCCATGGGAGAACAGGACATTGTCGATCCGGTGAAGATATGCCAACTGCCGCTCATCCGGAAGAGATTCCCGGAGGATCCGCAGTTTCTCGCAGACTGTCCATGGCGCGATCTTGGAATACCCTGTCTCCCGCTGATTCCACAGATAGCAGACATCGTGATTGCCATAGCACCACAGAGTCTCCGGATACTCTTTTGCAAAATCGATCACCGCGTCATAGGTCTGTATATACAGATCCAAATTGAACTGCTGCCGCCAGTCGTCCGCAATATCCATCAGGCAGATTGCCCGGTCCGGTTTTATTTCTTTCATTAGTTCTGATGCCCGCTGAAACATCCAGGGCTTCAGATGGACATCCGGAATAACAAGTACTTTCATATAAGCTTTGCCTCTTCTTCGGGAAGCCACTCTATCGCATCTCCGAATTTTTCCATTTCTTCTCTGTACACATGCATGAAATCAATGATGTCTCCGTATTTTTCCGGAAACAGTTCCTCGCAGTATCTCGTCGGAACGGAGCGAGGAACGATGCCGACATATCCGGTGCCGTCAAACCGTGTCATGATATCCTCCGCGTCAGAAAGCAGCACCGGGAGGCCAGCTGCAGACAATGCCGTATAAAATCTCACAGCCTCAGCCGCACGGTGTTTCCCGCCGATCAGAAAAAAGTAGCCCGATGAACGGATCCCCTCCTGATATTCATCTTCAGAAATTTCCCCTGCTCTGTATTTAAAGTCAAGGTCACGCCGGTCGTGCATCACATATAGATCAACATGTGTACTGTTCCCGCCACGGCAGACTTCCCATGGATGTCCTCCGTGCTGTTCCCGGTGAAAATACCATTCATCCCAGGCTGCCGAATCATCAAAATCAATCCCGGGGCCTGCATTCAGTCCATGTCCCCGTCCGCTCAGTCCTTCATCCCTGCCGTCACCATGAAGAAAATACTGATCGACAGGCGGCAGCTCTGAACCGTTGTACCCACACGCTTTATAACCAATCGCGCAGGCATGGAAGAAATCGTTCGCCGTCATGCTTTTCAGTCTTCCGATACGATCCCTGCGGTTTATGCCGCTGTTTAATAGCGCACGGAATACACTGATCGTCTCTGCCGGAAGTCCTTCCAGATCGCTTTCCTTCCATTCCGGTTCCCTTTCCCAAAGGACCGCCCGGGGAATTATGCCTGTTCTGAACGAATAAGGCAGGTGGGTTTTTACAAATTCATTGTAAGTGCCTTCCTTCAGCTTCTGCATGGATTCTCCAACTGCTTCTGTCAGGAGAGAACAGAGTGTAATGGCTGCTTCCTCCCTGTTAGTGAATCCGGTTTTCTCATCAGCGTCATAATCAAAATGCGCATTGATGATTGGTTTGTCGCCAAAGTGAACCGCCCTGAACCATCTGGAACCGTCTTTATGAAAGGCCTCCGCGATGACCAGTTCATACCAGCAGACAGGATCCGGGTATTCTTCCAGCCAGTACTGTTCATATTCTTCACGGTTCTTTACATCGCCCCATTCAAGCATGTCCTCATAAGAGCCAAAGTCTTCAATAGAGCCTCTTGGAATTGTGACCCAGATCGCCTTGGCTTCGTTATTTTTCCGCAGTGGAGCCAGATTCCGCAGTATCTCAAACAACGGATCCATTGCTTTACTCAAATCTTCTGACGGCGCAGAGGGATTCAGGAATCCCCGCTCAAAACAATTCAGAAGGCTGTCTATATCCGGTGCCACCAGTTTATAATCATTCAATGAAATCACCTCTTCTTCCTGACACAAGCATTCTTCTAAAAGTAAACCCCGGCTCACCGCTGATCTGCGACGAGCCGGGAATAAGTCTTTCTGTATGATCCTTACTGATTCATGCTGCCATACAGTCCTGAATCATCCTGTAATACCGAAGCAGGCGCTCGGCGCCTTTCGGCACATACATTCCGGGAGCATAACGCCGGTTTCCGCAAACCAGCATATCCATCGGCACCTTCAGCAAATCGCTTAAGGCATAAAGATTGTCCAATGTGGGCATGCTCTGGCCATCCAGCCAGTGATAAACACTCTGCACACAGGCCAGTGAGAGCGCGTTCTTCACGTCTCTTACCGTTACCCCGCGTTTCTCCATCAGCAGACGGATCCGCTGTCCTGTTTTTGCTTTATCTATTGTTGTTGTCATGACGATTCTTCTTTCTCTTAAGGGCTGAGGCAGAAGCCTCCGGCTCTATTATATCCGATTCTGGCGGGCTTGTCATTGAACTTGTCGTTCAATATCGACACCTCAAAAGGTTTTTTCACATGTTCCTTGCGATGTCCGACAGCTGGCTTATGACCTGCAGAAGCTGTTTTCTGTCATGGTCCCGGTCCGGATTTCTCCCAAGCAGGAGATAATCCGTACTGGCATTTAACGTGTGTAGGAGAGTTCAATAAGAAGGTCAATGGAACAGCCATATTTGCCGCGCTCGATCCTGCCGAGATGCTCCCTGCTGATGTTCAGCTTCTCTGCCAGCTCCTCCTGGGTCATCCCCTTGATATTTCTGAGTTCCTTCAGACGCTTTCCGAATGCTTCCTGATCAAAATACATGTTCTGTCCTTTCCCAAGCGTCTGCCGGGAAAGGACTTCCATTCACCGTACGAAGCAGTCGTGATCGAGCAGAATCCACCGCAGGAAGCGGAAGAGAAAGCGCCGTCACCAAAAATCGCTGTCGGCAGGGTCGTGACGCACTCGACATTTTCCTCCTCACAGGTCAGTTCACCGCAGGGAACGCTGCCGACCAGAGGCGCCCGCTGCCGGTCTGTACGGAGCTTTTCCATCTCCTCGACAACGAGCCTGCCACCCTGATAGGAGAGAAGCCCCCGCTCATTCATCGCCACCAGGTAGTTCTGCGACGTACTTCTTGCGATCCCGAAATACTTCGCGATCTCCGTCGTAGAAGGCGTACGGTCATGTTCAATATAAAATTCACCGATATAGGTCCTGATCTTCTTCATAAGCTCCGGGTCTTTGTGTCGCATAAGGGCACCTCCAAACTCTGCAAAAGTCTATCGTGAGCAGCTTGCTCTCGTTTCTGTGAGGTCATCATATTAAACATACGTTCGGCGCTCAAGAGTAAATTTGCAATTTAAAACGGGCTGTCAGCCGCGACCGACATCCCGCCAAAAAGCACTCTGATTTTTCAATTAATATCGCCTATATCCTGCCAAAAATTCCAGATTTTCAGAATTCTTTAATGGATCATTTTGTAATCATATTCAGGCTCCGGATGTCATGAAGGTCTTTCCCTCTGGGCTCATACCCGCTGTGAAATACCTTCTGCCCCTCCAAGGAAATGCAGGGGATAACTCTGCCTTCAAATACAGTCGTTCCGAAGAACTCCGGGGGAAACACCCAATAGCCGCCTTCCGGATTCGCCTGTTGCACAGTGCCTTCTTCAATCACAAAAGGATGAATATCCAGAAAACCCATCTCCGGATGTGAAAACTCCGCCCGGACCGGAAGCCAGTCCGTATCCAGCACATAGCCGAGATCCTGCAGCGCTGTCAGGCAAAGCATTCATCGGGCATTTGATCCCTTGCATTTCCGGCTTGACAGCTTTAGCTGAGAATCCGGTTCCCTGATCCTGAAGCCAGGGATCAATAAGAAAAGTAATGTTGCCGTACTCTATTTTCACAGTGGCATTTCTGATCTGTTGAATAATCATGTTCTTCCTCACAAGCACCGATTTGCAGCTCAGCCTGTATAGGCATCCTCAGCTGTGTTCCTGAAGTTCTGCTTCGCCAGCCATTCTCGCTCCTCATCATTCTCCGGAATATCAATGCGTTCGATCTTGAAAATAACTGGCCGCGTGCCGTCGTTACAGCAGGCGATCATCATGCGGTCATCGTTGGTCCAGCCTTTCATGATGGAACCGCCCTGAAGGGCAGTGTAGACATACCGGCTGATGGCATCCCACGCCTCGCCGCAGAATTTGCCGTTCATCAGGTGGTAAAAGTCATCCTGCTGTGGTGTGCGTTTCAGGATGAATTTGTCTCCCACATTAAAGAAGGGACAAGGACCGGACTTGGGATCCGCCAGATACTGCTCCTGGTAATCGGTAAAGCATTTCTTATCAATAACTGTGATTTTGCATTCGTGCTGCATATTGTTCCCCTCTTTTCATCTACTTTCTCTTTTTTCTGGCATCTTCGAGCCGGTAATCACAGCAGTCGTCGCCTTCCGCCACGGATTTCGTCCGTGTATACTTCACCCCGCGGAAACCGGTCATGTTTTCCTTGTCCATACAGCAGATCATCTGCACCGCGTCCGTAAACTCCTCGCGCACCGCGCACGAGATGATCAGCTGAAGCTGATAGGTCGTCGGACCCGCGGATGCAATGGCCTTATCGATGACCTTCATCGCTTCCTCCTGCCGCAGACCGTGCAGGTCGATCTTTACATCTCGCAGCAAGCTGCTCGATGTCCGTTGGCCGTCAAATGTGCGCTCATGCAAGCATCGCGCCCGCTTGCCGGCTTATCGCTCAAATGCTTCACTCAAATGTGCTCACCTCCGAGATGTCTTTCCCGGAATCTCAGTCCGAATAAAAACATATTCGTCAGCTGAAGAACGGCCTTCGTCGAATCGATACCCGCTCCAGTCAAATGCTTTGATCTGCTCCGGCTCCTCCGCATGAATGCCGGCCATGAACCGGACCATTTCACCTCTGGCCATCTTGGCGTAAACGCCTTTCTGGACAATGCGACCGCGAGCGAACTCACCAAATACGCAGGTAATATAGTGGTCTTCCGGCTTGAGATACTTCTCAATGCATTTTGAGTATTCCTTTGAAGCCAGATTGATGAGGATACGGCTGTCGTCCATGACTTCCTGATAGGGGCTGTCACCCCAGAAATCATACAGATTCCTGTGGCCACTGACCGCTGCCTTCGCCTGCATTTCCAAACGATACGGAACCACACCGTCCAGAGGCTTCACCACACCATAAAAGCCGGACAGGATCCGCAGATGTTTCTGCACATAGTCATACTGGCCATCCTCAAAAACCGCCGGCGCCATGTAGGTATACTGAATGCCGTCATACGCCAGCAGGGCAGGCGTCAGATTTTTCGTGAGGTCCATATGCGCGAATCGCTCGGCGTTCTGCCGGGCGATCTTATCATTGCAGGCCCAGAGTGTCTTCTGTTCCTCATAGGATAGACTCCGGATCCAGTCCTTCAGGATCTCTGCACGGTCCGTGAAGATCGGCAGCTCCGTACAGACAAATGAATCCGTATCCACCCGCATCTGTTTAGCCGGGGAGATGATAATCCTCATGACAGTTCCTTTATTTCATATATGCTTTCTTCAAACCTTTTACCTGCCGTCCTAATTTCTTGCAACGATCCGGATCCGGCTCGTTCATGATCATCTGATACATATCAAGATCATTGAACAGCAGAGCTTTCTCCGACATCATATATTGTTCTGCAGTATCATACGAACGTCCGTTTATGACAAAGGGCTTTCCTTTATACCATTGAGAGAAAACATTATTTTCTTCTCCTTCATCAGCCTTCCAGAATGTTACATATTTGAGCGGTGCTCCCTTTGCCACCTGATCAATCAACCATTGAATATTGTACCAAGTCGCTAGCGCGACGGCTAGTCGGCTTCTTTCAATTGCTACATTTTCTATAAAAAAAGTAGCGGCTCTTTTGTTTTTAGTTTATTGTTAAAGTACCCCTACTCACAATAAACAAAACAAAATCACCACTACTGATGTTCAGTTTATCATGCTTTTCAGTCATCAACAACCGGTTTTTTATTATGTCCAGGGCACCTCCCTGAAAATCATCTGTAACTGCTGACTTGATTTTCAGGAGGTCCCATATGGATTATTTAGAAAACTATAAAAAGATG
>JAZRKZ010000127.1:0-4414 GCA_045646565.1 Lachnospiraceae bacterium | reverse complement strand
CTATTATCTCATATTTTGAGGAGATAGTTGCTTTTACATTTTCAAAAGCAACTTTTTCTTGAATCAAAGCACAAATAGTTGCTTTGCTCTTTTCAAAGGCAACTGAAGACCTCAAAAGCAAGATGATTAGTTGCCTCGGCTGTTGTCGGTCCAGGGCCCGGCCGGGCAAAAGGCAACAAAAATCCAAAATAAAGCAGGAAAAGTTGCTTTTCTCAGTCAAAGGCAACTGAAGCCCCCAAAAGCAAGATGATCAGTTGCCTCGGCTGCTGTCAGCCCACGCCTCACCTCGCCGCCCGCTCCATCTCCTGAGCAAGCACCGCGAACATTCTCTCCGAGTCGATCGGCTTTGTGAGATAGGTGGTCATGCCCGCGGCAAGGCAGCGGCTCTCCGTCTCCGCCTGGACATCCGCGGTAAGGGCGATGATCGGAATCGATCCGGCGTCGGCAGTCCCGCATGTGCGGATCTCCTGTGCAGCGGCAAGGCCGCTCTTGGTCGGCATCATGAGGTCCATCAGGATCGCCTGGAAGTGGAAAGCCCCGCTCTCGATAAAGAGATCCACGGCCTCCTGGCCGTTGTGGGCGAGCGTGACATTAATGCCCTTCTTTTCCAGGATCCGCATGATCACCTCGGCGTTGATGCGAGTATCCTCCGCGAGAAGCACATTCTTGCCATGGAATACGCGGTCCTCATAGGGAGCGGAGCCTGAGCCAAGGAGCGCGATCTGATCCGCTGTCGCCAGCGCGTACGTCAGAATGATCCTGAATTCTGTTCCCTCGCCGATCTTTGAGCGGCAGGAAATTGAACCGCCGAGAAGATCGACAAGACTCTTACATATATAAAGGCCGAGGCCTGTTCCCTCGCGCAGACCGGCGTCCGTCTGCTCCTGTTCGAACGGCAGGAACATCCGGTTCTGGAAATCATCCGACATGCCGATGCCGGTATCCGAGATCGTGTATGTGTGGGTCGTCGCATTGTCGCCGTAAGTGACGTCGCAAGACAGGCGGATCGTTCCACCGCTTGGAGTGAATTTCACCGCATTCGAAAGCAGGTTCATCAGGATCCGCTCGACATGTTCCGTGTCCATCAGAACATAACGGCTCTTGCAGCCGCGCAGCTTGTACATGAACTTCTGCCCTGAATTAGCGATCCGGGACTCGATGATCGTATGGATCTCATCGAGGAGCTCATCCTCCTTGACCGTCTTGCACACCGAAACGACCTTGCCGGCGTTGAGACGGCTGGTCTCCAGGATCTCGTTGATCAGATTCGTCAGATAACGACCTGCCGACGCGATCTTATCCAGATTCTCCTTCACTGTCGGAGAGAGATCCGGCTCTTCCAGAGTCAGATTCGTGAGACCGAGGATCGCTGTCATCGGCGTCCGCATATCGTGGCTCATGTGAGACAGGAAAGTTTCCTTCTCCTGACCGCTCTTCACAGCGGCCCGAAGCGCCCGGGCCATCTCCTCGACCTGCTGCTTGTCGTCGAACTGGATCGCAGTGTCGATAAAAGTGAGAACAAGACCGCGGAGCTTCCTTCTCCGCCGCATGTTTTCCTCGTACTCGTCATACTCATGCATCATCTCCTGCGTATGGAACGGAGCGATGCGGATGAGATAAGTCTGTCCGCTGATCGAAGCCGCCAGATGCTCCGAGGGCTGCATCGTCGAGAGCACCTCCCGACAGAGAGCCATCAGGTCGATCGTCGCGAAATTGAAAGAAATATAGCGGAGGGAACGACCGACATCCTGGTCCGCCACATTGAATTCCGTTGAAATATATTCTGTGAACTTGCGAATATTCAGGTCCTGATCGACCATCAGAACGCCGACCATTGTGGAGGACAGGAAACTGGCCATATCGTCGTTGACGCCTGCCAGCTCGCTGACCTTCGACTGATATTCGGAATTGACCGTATAGAGCTCCTCGTTGACCGACTGCAGCTCCTCGTTGGAGGACTGGAGTTCTTCGTTGGCGGTGAGGAGTTCTTCATTTGCAGCCTGCAGCTCCGCGTTCACGGACTCCAGCTCGCCGACTGTCCGGCGCAGATTATCCTGAGCCACCTTCAGCTCGCGCTCGAGACTTGCGATCCGCTGGGCGGCCTGCGTGTCGATCCGGTATTCCTTCATATCCTTCTCGACCTGTCGCTGCCCGCGCAGGAACGCGATCGCAGTGTAGCCGGTCCGCGTCGCCTGATTGTCGTAAATAGGCTGCGCAACAATTGAAATATACTCCACGCTCTCGTCGATCAGGACAGGAATCTTGTCGTAGGCTACGCGGTCCTGCAGCTCCCGGGATTCACGGAGGGCTGTCGAAACGGCGATCTTGAGGTCGGTACGGATCATTGCAAATATATCCAGCGTCACAGCGCCCGCAGGCACATTCAGTATCCTTGAACAGTCGCCGTATGTGCGGACAAGCTCGTTCCGCTCATCAACGAGGACGCAGGCCGGCATCATCGCCTCGAGCGTTGAAAGGTCGAGCTCCGAAGCCTTGTATTGCACTTCCGTCTCCACATCCTGCCGCGGCATCGTGATCGGTACGATGGACGGATCAAGAGCCTGCATGGAATATGTGATCCGCTCGTGCGCCGGGGCTTTGCCTTCGAGGTTGTGGACGAAGATTTTTTCATTTGCACAAAGGACACGGAACACAGAGTCGTAGTTGATCACGGATTCGGAACGGCCGAGGAAGAGGTAGCCCCTGTCGTTCAGCGCCATATGGAAGATCGCGAACAGATTGCGCTGCAGCACGGTCTGGAAATAGATCAGCAGATTTCTGCAGCTGATGAGGTCCAGCTTGCCGAACGGCGGATCCTGGAACACATTGTGCTGTGCAAATACAATCATCTTCCGCAAATCATGCCGCACCACATAGGTATTTCCCTTGCGCGCAAAGTAGCGCGACAGCCTCTGTACGCTCACATCCTCGATGATGTTGTCACCGTAGACGCCCTTGCTTGCCGCCGCGATCGAATCGTGGTCGAGGTCGGTCGCGAAAATCTTGATATCCCGCCGTTCGCCCAGCTCTTCCATGACTTCCATGAAGAGGATCGCGATCGAGTAGGCTTCCTCGCCAGTGGAACAGCCCGCGACCCAGACACGGATCTGGTCCTGCGGACCCGCGTCCATGACAAGCGTCCTCACGACCCGCTCCTTTAAGACTTCGAAATAATCCGCGTCGCGGAAGAAGCTCGTAACGCCGATCAGCACTTCCTTGGCCAGCACCCGGGCCTCATCCGGGTTGATTTTCAGGTAATTCACATACTCCCGGAGATTCCGGTTGTGCGTGACGACCAGTCTGCGCTCGATCCGGCGGAGGATCGTTGTCTGTTTATAATAGGTATAATTTGTGTTCGTTATATTTTTAAGGATTGCAAATACCTGCGAGAGCAGGTCCTCATCCGTGAGCTGCAGCTTGCTCGTCGCATCGACCAGAGACGCGGAGATATGGGCCATCTCGCGTGCGATTGAATCCGGAGCCTGCACGATATCGACGAAACCGGTCGCGATCGCGTTCCGCGGCATGCCGTCGAATTTCGCGCTGTCCGGCGACTGGACGATGATGACGCCGTTGTGCTCCTTGATGGAACGGATGCCATTGGTACCGTCGGAGCCGGTGCCGGAGAGAATGATGGCGACGGCCCGGTTCTCGTAGGCCCGCGCCAGCGAGCGGAAAAAGATATCGATCGGATGATTGATTTTCGCGTGATTATACTCCGTCAGGTGGAGCACGTCCAAAGTGATTTCAAGATTAAAACGCGGCGGGATCATATATATGTGATTGCGCCGTACCTGCATGCCGTCGCGGGCTTCGATGACCGGCATGGAAGTGTATTTGCCCAGAATATCTGTAAGCAGCGACTTGTGATCCGGGGCAAGATGCTGAATAATGACGAAAGACATACCAGTGTTCCCGGGAAGGAACGTCAGGAACTGCTGAAGGGCTTCCAGTCCGCCCGCGGAAGCGCCAATTCCGACCACACAGCTCGGGGGCAGTTCTTTATTGATTTCGTTTTTGTAGTCCATGTGAACCCTCCGAAATAGCCATTTTTGAAAACCTCCCACCCGTCAAATAGGATATTGCCGCCGCTGCGAGTGTATATGTTAGACTGCGGTCAGCCCATGCACAAAAAGAGGGAAGTTTTAGATATTTTTGACTAAGGATAGAATAAAACATATTTGAGCAATAGTAAAGCTGACAATTGAAAACATTTAGACAATTCCGTTTGTATGTTTTTTGCAATGTAAAGGGCGCTCTTTCCAAAAAAACGGTTCTAGGTTATAATGGGAGCGAAATAAAAGTAGCACGACATGGGAGGGCGCCATGAATAAAAATGATGTACAGACCCTGAAGAAAAGCGTTCTTGAAGGCATGCTCAGCGCCTTCATCGATAACGACTATGAGCGCGTCT
>JAZRKZ010000126.1:0-7011 GCA_045646565.1 Lachnospiraceae bacterium | reverse complement strand
GCAGTAACTACCACGACATACATTCAGAAGCGTCTTATTACGTGCCGCTGGGAAGGACCCATGAGGTATGGTGCCTTAGGGTGGAGAACCGCTCGGCGAAGCGGCGCGAGCTGACATTGACGGGTTACGCTGAGTTTACCAGCAACAGCAACTATGAGCAGGACCAGGTCAATCTGCAATATTCTCAGTTCGTTACCCGGACGATCTACGACGACGGCCGGATCCGCCAGCAGCTCCATGGGAATCTGGACGCTCTGGCAAATGACGAAAACGTGGATGACAAAGTCGTGACAGAGCGATTCTTTGCCCTTGCCGGCGCGCAGGTCGCCTCCTTCTGCGGCGACAAGGCGGCGTTCCTCGGTCCCTATCGCGGATACGGTAATCCCAAGGGCGTAGAAGACGGTGATCTGGGCGGCACATTGAACTATAACGGCAACAGCTGCGGTGCGCTGTCGACGGTGATCCGGCTCATGCCGGGAGAGTCGAAAACGGTTGCATTCCTTTTAGGTGAGAAAGGACCGGCAGAGAGCGCCGGTATTGTGGAATGTTATGCCGAACCGGAAACAGTATGCGCATCGGAAATCAGCGCTCTGCGCAGCGACTGGCAGGAAAGGTTCTCACATTTCCATGTTAAAACGCCTTCGCCGGCTTTCGATACCATGCTCAATGTGTGGAACGCCTACAACTGCTTCATGACATTCATATGGTCCCGGGCGGCATCGTTCGTTTATTGCGGTCTGCGCAACGGCTACGGCTACCGTGATACCGTTCAGGACATTCAGGGCGTGATCCATCTCGCCCCGGATAAGGCCAAGGAGAAAATCCGCTTCATGCTCTCTGCGCAGGTGGACCATGGCGGCGCGCTGCCGCTGGTGAAGTTCAACCACAAGGCAGGTCGGGAAGATACGCCCGAAGACGAGAGCTACCGCAAGTCGACAGGACACCCGGCTTACCGCGCGGATGATGCTCTCTGGCTGTTTCCTACCGTTTACAAGTACATCGCCGAGACGGGAGATACAGGGTTCCTTAATGAAGTGATTCCATTTGCCAACAGGGACGAAGGGACGGTCTATGAACATCTGAAGCGCGCAATAGCCTTTTCAAAGAACCATCTCGGTCCTCACGGAATGCCGGCAGGTCTGTATGCCGACTGGAATGACTGCCTGCGTTTAGGCGCGAATGGGGAGTCCTCCTTTGTGGCTTTCCAGTACTATTACGCCTATACTGTTCTGCGTGTCTTTGCGGAGGAACAGTCGGATAAAGAGTATGCCTGGCAGCTGGAACAGGAACAGGCAGAGCTGCGTGACAGGCTGACAGCGCTTTGCTGGAACGAGGACCGTTTCATCCGCGGCTTCACGGAAATGGGCGAGACCATCGGCGAGCGCACGTCTCCGGAAGCCAATCTCTGGCTCAATCCCCAGAGCTGGGCGGTCATCAGCGGCCTGGCGGACGGGCGGCAGGCAGAGCTTTCTATGGAGCAGGTATGGGAGCGGCTGAACACGGAATATGGCGCGATCCTCATGACACCGCCCTATCACGCTCATGCCTTCGATGGGGCGCTGGCAGTCATCTACAATGCGGGCGTGAAAGAAAATGCGGGAATTTTCTCCCAGTCTCAGGGATGGCTCATTCTTGCGGAAGCACTGCTCGGCCATGGAGAACGGGCGTATCAATACTTCTGTGAAAATGCGCCGTCCATGCAGAACGACCGGGCAGAGGTGAGAGTCATTGAACCTTACTGCTACGGCCAGTTCACAGAAGGCCCGGACAGTCCGCATCTGGGACGATCTCATGTCCACTGGCTCACCGGCACAGCCTCCACAGTCATGGTGGGCTGTGTGGAAGGAATCCTGGGCATACGTCCTTATCTGCACGGCATAAAAATAGCTCCCTCGATTCCGAAGGAGTGGAAGGAGCTGGAAATAGACAAGGAGTTCCGGGGCAGGATGCTGCATATTATCGTGCGCAATCCGGACGGAAGAGAGTCCGGCTGCGAAAGACTTCTGGTCAACGGCAAATCGGTGGAGGGCAATGAAATCCCGGAAAGCATGCTGACAGAGAGGACGGAAATCGAGCTGACCCTTTAAGGCACCGTGCCTGCTGGTCTATCGTCGTGACATCGCAAAAGATACCTTCGGCACCGACGATCCCGATGACATTGCAGCAATCGTAGCTGACTGGGGTAAGGTGAAGGAAGCAGCACAGGTACTCAAGGACAAAGGCTGCTTTACATTTGCCTCCTGTACTGCATAAAGAAACTGCCTCCGTGAGGGGGCAGCTTTCTTTACTCCAGAATGCCGCACAGCACAACGCATATTTTCCCAAGAAGTTTCGGCTTCCGGAGCGGAAAAGGAAGCAGGAACAGGATCGCCATCATCAGCAGAGCCACTGCAGGGGCAACGGACGGTCTCCATGAATACAGACAGACCGCTCCGTATACTATAGGCAGAAACAGTGCGGACAGAGTGACCGGAAGACCGTAGTAGACTTCCCGCTGTGTGCTGCAGCTTTTTTGACGTTCCTGTTCGTCGACATTGAAATAGGCAAGCCGGATCAGGGCGCAGAGCACATACAGGGAACAGATCATCGTAATTATATGGCTTTGCCTGTTCTGGCAGTATACGGTTATTGCCGGAAGTATGCCAAAGCAAATAAGATCACTGAGCGAGTCGATCTGAATACCATAGCATTTTTCCTGCGATGTCCGGTCTTTTGTCGAAGCGATCGCTCCGTCGAACATGTCGCAAAAACCTGCTGCCATGAGGCACATGACCGCTCCGAAGATGTTGTTCTCCAAAGCGCATATGATACCGGCAAAGCCGGTCAGCATTCCTATATAGGTCAGTATGACCGTATAATTGTAGTAGCCCAAAAGTCTTATTTTCTGGTTCATATCGTTTTCCTCCTACTGAATCAGTGAAAAGCCCAGACTGTAAGCAAGAATGCACCAGGGCTTTCCCAGTATAATGATCCATATGAATCTTCTTGCAGTCATTTTAGAAACGCCGGTCAGGTAACATAAATAGTCATCGGGAAAAAGCGGAAGAAGCATTGCCATAAAAAGGAAAGCTGTATAAGATTTGCTTCTTGAAGCCCAATCAGACCACTTGAAATACTTGCCCGAGGGGAACAAGGCGTTAAGAAGCGGCATGCCGTATTTTCTGGCAAGGAAAAACGCTATAATAGAGCCTCCGGCGATCCCGATATAGTTGCACCAGAAACCAACGGCAGGACCGAACATGACAGAACCCGCCGCGCATCCGACGAAACCCGGCAGCACAGGAAGAACGACCTGGATCGCCTGGAACGCGATCAGAAAACCGGGACCGAATGCGCCGTACTTTCCGATATACTTCTGCAGGGATTCTACAGAACGAAATTCACCGTCAAAGTAAGCTTTTATGAGTATGATGAGGAAAGACGCGATCAGCGCTATAAAAGCAATCGATAGGATATGGATCAATTGACGGTGCGTGTTACTGATATCTTTCCTTTTTTCTGAAGACCTTTTCGTGGTTATCACAGTAGTTGAATTATTGAAGGGCATGATAGTTCTATTCATTGTGGTATCACCTCCCGCTTCATAGATCATCTCTACAATTGGCAGGATAATAAACGAAACTAAAGAAATGCGTACAAAGAATCTTAAAAAATCTTAAGAGAGATCTCATCACTGATGACCGTCACGTCATAGAGCATCTCTATAACTGAACAGATCAATACGAAACAGTTATTTGTTCATATATGTGCCTCTGACTATAATTGTACTGTAAGGAGGTGAGGGTTATGATACGAGATCTGCCTGAACAATTTGAAGAATTTGGTGATGCGCGAAAGAACGGCTTTTTAAAGGTCAGAGACATTAAGGAGAACGGCGGTCTGGTCGCCGGAACATTCTGCACCTTTACGCCGCTGGAGATCCTGGACGCGGCCGGATTCAGCCCGGTGAGCCTGTGCGGCATGAGTGAGGAGACGATACCTGCGGCGGAGGCGCATTTGCCCAAAAATATGTGTCCGCTCATCAAGTCCAGCTATGGTTTTGCGGTGTCGGACAAATGTCCGTATACTTATTTTGCCGATCTGATCGTCGGAGAGACGACCTGCGATGGCAAGAAGAAAATGTATGAGCTGCTGGGGAAGCTGAAAGACGTCTATATTCTGCATCTTCCGCAGGGCGAAAACGAAGCTGCGCTGGATGTCTGGACAGAGGAATTCCGCCGATTCATCCGTTTTCTTGAGGAGAAATTCTCCGTCACGATCACCGAAGAAGCTCTGCGGGAAGCCGCACGAGTACGCAATGCGGAGCGCGCTGCACGCCGTACATTGCAGGAGATGCAGCTGACGAAGCCGCCGCACACCTTCGGGCATACCCTGTATAAGACGCTGGACGGCGTCGGCTTCCTTTTTGACCGCGGCGAAGTCCTCGAAAAACTGACGGACCTTACGGACAGTTTGAAAGAAGCCTATGCTTCCGGGGAACGGCCGGTGCCGGAAGATGCCAGGCGGATCCTCATCACCGGCTGCCCGATCGGCGGAGTCCTGGAGAAGACTGTAAAAGTCATCGAACAAAGCGGCGGAGTCGTCGTTTGTTTTGAAAACTGTACCGGCGTCAAAGCGGTCGCTGCTGATGTCGATACGGAAGCGGAGGATATTGTCCGCGCCATGGCGGAGCGCTATCTGTCTATCGGATGCGCAGTGATGACGCCGGATCATCGTCGCGCTGCCCTGCTCAGAGAGCTGATCGATGCATATTCGATTGACGGCGTTGTGGAGGTCGTACTTCAGACCTGCACGCCGTATGCCGTGGAGGCTTTCTCTGTAAGAAAGATGATGGAGGAAATCGGCATGCCTTATCTCGGCGTAGAAACGGATTACTCTGCCGGCGACGCCGGTCAGTTGAACACCCGTATAGAGGCTTTTCTGGAAATGCTGTAAACCGTGCCGGAGCATTCTTACATAACCTTAACATCTGAGGAGATTTTTTATGCGCTATTTTATTGGGATCGACATAGGATCGACCAGCACCAAAACGGCGGTCCTGAATGAAAACGGCGATGCTGTTTTCCTGTTCGTTCAACCGACCGGCTGGAGCAGCGTCGAAACGGCGGAAGCGGTACGCAGCCGTCTGAAAGAAGAAGGCTATGACCCGGCCATATATCCTGTGGTAGCCACGGGTTACGGGCGGGTAGCTGTTCCGTATGCCGCAAGGACTGTGACAGAGATCACCTGCCACGCGCAGGGAGCTATCAACATTCACGGAAAAGAGGACCTGACGGTCATTGATATCGGCGGACAGGACACGAAGATCATCCGCACGGCAAGAGGCAGGGTCATGGATTTTGTGATGAATGATAAGTGTTCTGCCGGGACCGGTCGTTTTCTTGAGGTCATGGCAGGCACCATGGGACTAGGAATCGACACTCTGTGCGATATGGCCGCAGAAGGAAGCGGCGTGTCCATCAGCTCTATGTGCACCGTCTTCGCCGAGTCCGAGGTCATCAGTCTTATCGGTCGGGGCGAGAAGCGGGAGAATATCGCGTATGCCGTGGTCGATTCCATTGTCAAAAAGGTTACCTCCCAGGCTTCGCATCTTGACCTTTGCGAGAACGTATGTCTCACAGGCGGACTGTGCGAATGCGAGTATATCCGCCAGGCTCTCGGCAGGTCGCTGAAGCGCGATATTGCCGCTCATCCAAACGGCCGTTATGCCGGAGCAATCGGAGCGGCGCTTGCTGCACAGAAAGTAAAAAAATAGGAAAACAAAAAGCTCGCGGAGAAAATTCCGCGAGCGAATTTAGTTTAACGCATAGCCGGGGGCGGCGTCAGAGTGTCATGATCAAATATCTGATTTTGTAATGACCACGTTGCCTTCGGCGTCCAGCAGCGGTGTAATTCCGCCCGCATAGCCCGATTTCCAGACAAGGTAATGGACTCCGGTCTCCGTGTCCACCAGGATCTGTCGTCTTCCTTCGTCTCTCAGTTCCCCACCGTCGGCGTAAATTCGCTTAAATCTGTCTTCCTGTTTTTGTTTGAACATTGTTGTCTCCTTTACTTTCCGTTCGCTATGACTACATTCATCGGTTCCACCAGGATCTTTTCCCAGACGTGTTCGGTGACGTAGGGTTCGCCTGCAATATACGCATCCAGTTCCTTTCGGCTCGGAAAATCCAGAATGAGTGCGGAGCCTTTCATTTTCCCTTCTTCATCCAGAAGACCGCCTGCGCAGATAATGTGCCTGCTTATCTTCTGCATGCCTTCCAGATGGCGCGGACGCACTTCCATCCGCTTGGTCAGCATCCCTTCTCCGTCATAAGCTCTGACTAAAAACTGCATAATTTCTCCTTTTTGAATCCGCTGATGTATGTCTTCATGATACCTTATTTTACATGTTTTACGTCATGTTTCCAATATAAAAGAGAAGGGCAGGGGACATTCGTTTCCGCTTCCATGTTCCCGGACATCTGTCCGGCAGAACGCCTTTTCGATTACATAAGCGAAGGGAACAGAACCAATCAGGCATCCAGGAAGTATGATAATCAGTAAATCCGTAACAGATCTCACTTATGAATGGATTGAATGACAATGCATCCGGGCCCGCCGTGAGCGATCAGGGCCGGCGACAGCTCCAGCATTTCGATTTCCGTGGATGCAAATCGCTCATGTACCTGCCGAAGAACCTGCTGCGCCCTAAGCGGTACGCCGGCGTGGCAAATGCTGATCAGATGATCTGCGCCGATATTTCGGGTCTCAATCTGCTGGAGAACTGCGTTCACGGCAGATTTCCAGCCTCGCCTGATTCCGACAGGGCAGATTCGTTTCCTGTCTTCTGTCTGGGTCAAAATCGGAAGCAGTTTAAGGGCGCTTCCGACTTTTGCGGTGAAAGACGTAAGTCGTCCGCTTCGTTTCAGAAAATCAAAATCCTCCGGAATAACATAAGAAATAGAAGAATCAATGCAGGACTGCAGCTGGTCTTTTACCTGACAGATACTAAGCCCCTTTTCTTTCAGAATA
>JAZRKZ010000125.1:0-3173 GCA_045646565.1 Lachnospiraceae bacterium | reverse complement strand
CGATCCGACTTCGCCGATCCTGCGTCCGCTGTGGTTCAACCCGCTTGACCAGCCGATGAGACTTCTCATCTGGTGCATGCTCTTTGGTATTATTCACCTGTTCTTCGGTCTCGGCATCAAGGGCTATGAGTATCTGAAAGACGGGGACATGGTCGGTTTCGTCAGCGACATCGTCGCCTGGTACGCATTCCTGATCGGCCTTATCCTGATCCTTCTGCCGACCGACCTGTTCGGAAATATCGCGCAGATGTCGTTTGTATTTCCGGGATGGGTGAACATGCTGGCCAAAGTGCTCACATTCGGAGGCATGATCGTGATCGTGCTCATGAGCGGTCGTGCAAATAAGAACTGGGGACTTCGCGTCGCCCTCGGCGCCTACGACATTTACGGCGTCACGAGCTGGCTGAGCGATGTTCTGTCCTACTCGAGACTTCTGGCCCTCGGCCTTGCTACCGGCGTTATCGCCCAGGTCATCAACACGATGGGCAGTATGTTCGGCAGCGGACCGATCGGTCTCATCCTCTTCATTGTCATTTTCGTTGTCGGTAATATCCTGAACTTCGCGATCAATGTCCTTGGCGCTTACGTTCATACGAACCGACTTCAGTATGTAGAGTTCTTCGGCAAGTTCTATGATGCCGGCGGAGAACCATTTGAACCGTTCACAACAAAAACAAATTTTATAGATATTAAATAAGGAGGCATATAATGAGTGATTTAGGTATGTTCTTTGGTCTTTTGGGCGCAGCAGTCGCAGTTCTTTTCGCGGGCGCAGGCTCAGCGCTCGGCGTTGGTATCGCAGGCCGCGCGGCAGCAGGTGTTGTAACAGAGGATCCGAATAAGTTCGCGCAGGTCCTTATTCTTCAGCTTCTTCCGGGTACACAGGGTATCTACGGTCTGCTCGTCGGTTTCATCACACTTTCCAAGATCGGCCTTCTGGGCGGCGGCAACATCGCAATCAGCCTTCCGACAGGTCTTATGATCCTTGCAGCCTGCCTTCCGATCGGTATCGTAGGCCTTATCTCCGGCAAGTCCCAGGGCCAGTGCTCCGCGGCTTCCATCGGTATCGTTGCAAAGAGACCGGATCAGTTCGGTAAAGCCATGCTGTTCCCGGCCATGGTCGAGACATACGCGATCCTTGCGCTCCTTATCTCTATCCTCGCTGTATCCAACATCCCGGTATAAAGAGGCATAAGGATCAGGCAAAGATTGATATAAGGGGGTCAATATGGCAGGAATAGACAATATTACGAGCCGTATTCTGGCTGAGGCGCAGAAAGAAGCCGATGCGATTCTGGCAAAGGCCAATGAAGAAGCGAAGGGCATTCTGGGCAAGGCGGAAGCCGGAGCCGAGAAAGTAAGGGAGGCGGAGAGTCTGAAGACAGACCGCAGCGTATCGCTCTATGAGACGAGAATCGCCGCCTCTGCAGAAAGCCTGAAGAAAAAAGCCCTGCTTGCGGCAAAGCAGGGAATGATCGCGGACGTGATCGCCGGCGCGTATAAGGATTTGGCCGGGCAGGATGACGCATCCTATTTCGGCATGCTGGCGAAATTCCTAGCGAAAGCTGTCCGCGGCGAAGCCGGTGAGATCCTTCTTTCCGAAAAGGATAAAAAGAGAGTCACACCCGATTTCATCGCTAAAGTCGGCAAGATCGCGGCGGAGCACGGCGGGAGCCTTGTGCTCAGTGACAAAACGGCAAATATCGAGAACGGATTCATCCTTTCCTACGGCGGAATCGAGGAGAACTGTTCTCTGGCAGCAATTTTTGATTCAGCAAAAGATCAGATTCAGGACAGTGTGTTCAAGGCGCTGTTCTCCTAAGGAGCGTATATGGCATCAGATTGGGATTATACCTATGCGGTGGCCCGAATAAGAGTGCTGGAGACGAAGCTCCTGTCCGACGCGGATGTGAACACGATGGTCGGCGCAAAAGACGCGCAGGCTGTCGTCACATATCTCAAAGACAAAGGATGGGGCGACGTGGGAAGCGGTGATGATCCGGAGGAGATCCTCAGTATCGAGGAGAAGAAGACCTGGGATACCATGCACGAGATGCATGTTGATTTCGGGGTGTTCGACGTTCTCTCCTTCCCCGATATCTATCACAATTTGAAGGCCGCAATTAAGGATGTATGTATATCCGGTGACCATATAGGCGCGTATATAAGTCATGATAAGTACGGTCGTGATGAAATGCTCCGGATCGTCAGAGAAAAGGATTATTCCGCTCTCCCGGAACATATGCGCGCCGTCGTGCCGGAAGCATACGACGTAATGCTGCACACCCGCGACGGACAGCTCTGTGATATTATGGTCGACAGAGCCTGCCTGGATGCGATCGAGGCGGCAGGTCAGAAATCAGACGCGAAAGTGATCCGCGACTACGCGGAGTCACAGGTCGCTGTAACAAATATTAAAATCGCTGTGCGCGCGGCAAAGACAGGCAAGTCTCTGGATTTTCTGCAGAAAGCGCTCAGCCCGTGTAAATCCTTTGACGTGCGTCAGATGGCTCAGGCTGCAAATGCAGGCACCGATTCCCTCATGGAATTCCTGGCCCAGTCCGGTTATGCGGAAGCTGCAGATGCCCTGAAGGATTCGCCGTCCGCATTCGAGCGCTGGTGCGACAACGCGCAGATACGCGCGGTCAAACCGATGAAGTATGAAGTCTGCTCGGTCGGTCCGCTTGTTGCCTATGTGATCGCAAGGCAGAATGAGATCAAGACGGCGCGGATCATCATCACCTGCAAGGAGAACAACCTGCCGGAGGATGCGATCCGGGAAAGAACGAGGGAAATGTATGTCTAAGATAGCAGTCATGGGCGATCGTGACAGTATCTACGGATTCAGAGCACTCGGTCTTGAGACGTTCACCGTCACAGACGTCGAGGAGGGAGGCCGTCTCCTGCGGAGGCTGGCGGACAACGACTACGGCGTTATCTATATGACGGAACATACCGGGGAGCTGCTGAAAAAAGAGCGGGCGAAGTATGAGGAGCGGGTCACCCCCGCAATCATCCTGATCCCCGGCGTTTTCGGAAACACCGGCGAGGGGATCACGCGCGTTAAGGGAACTGTAGAGCAGGCTGTCGGATCGGTTATCCTGTTTAGTAATGAATAACAGACGATAAAGGCTAAGGGCCCTATGGTATCATACTGAATCAGGCTATTTAGA
>JAZRKZ010000124.1:0-3638 GCA_045646565.1 Lachnospiraceae bacterium | reverse complement strand
GCCGCCAGTACCTTCACCTCCGTCGCTGCCGCCAGAACTGCTGCCGGAACTGCTGCCGGAACTGCCGCCGGAACTGCCGCCGGAGCTGCCGCCGTCGTCGTTGCCGCTGCCCGACTCACCGCCACCGTCGCCGCCCGACGGTTCGCTGCTGCCGCCCGACTCTCCGTCGCCGCTGCCTGAATCGCCGCTGCCTGAATCGCTGCTTCCCGATGAATCAGAACCGCCCGATGCCCCGCTGCCGCTTCCGCCGCCATTGTAGTCATCGTCATCATCATAGTCGTGACGGTTGTAATGATTGTAATTATCATCGTCATCGTCGTAATTGTATGACGGTCTCGGCGTCGGTCTCGGCGTTGCCGTCGGTGCGGTCTCAGCCGCGATCTCGCGTTTTATCTCCTCAAGGCTTGCCGGCTCGTCATTGGAAATGACATCTCCTGCCGCATATACGGTCTCTGTCTGGCCCTGACCGGTCTGAAGATAGGTAAAGACCATCTCAAGAATCCGTTCCGCCAGCTGGCGGGCCGGCTTGACGACCGTCGCGTAGACGTCTCCGTTCCTGACGCTTACCGTCAGAATGTCGTTATCGCCGTCCAGGCAGAGGACCTCTTTTTCAGCACCCAGCTCTGTCAGCGCGTTGACTACCGCCACCGCCTGATCGCTGTCCCCGCACACGAGCGTGCCGATGGACGAATTTGAACGCAGTACGCGGGAGACCACTTCCTTCACGTTCTCCGGCGTAAGATCTGCCAGACTGTCTTCTGCCGCCTCGCGCATATTTGCAAATGAAGCCAGTCCCTTGCGGAATGAGGCCATGTAAAGGTTCTCCAGACTGTCATTTGCATCAAAGAGCAGCGCGTAAGTCTCCTTCAGCCGGTTGTGTCTTGCAAAAACCTCCGCCAGCTGCGCGATCGAGCTGTTCCTGTCTGTTCTCACCTGGCCGTCGCAGACGCCGTCCTCCGAAGTTCCCCTGTTCATGAGGAAGACCGGGATTCCTGCCTGCCTTGCACCTTCAGCGTCCGATTTGATGCTGTCGCCGCCGATATTGTCGCAAATGATCGCGACCGCCTTCTTTGACGCCGCCTCCGTAAAAGCCTGCGTCTGTTTTTCCGTATCGCCCTCGTGCGTCTTCACGATGACATCATAGCCTTCGCGGCGCGCACCCTTCAGGATGATATCCTCTTCCTGGGCGGATAGGCCTGTCTCCGTCGGAATGATCAGATAGATGACAGGCACGTTTCTTTCAACGGGCTTTATCGCGCTCTCCGTCTCCGCTTCGGCCACAGAACTGTCCGCCGGCACGCTTTCCGCTTTGGCGCCGCTGCTTGACGAACTGCCCGTAATGACAGAATCTGCCGGCACGACGTCTTCGCCGCCCGAGCGGCTGCAGCCGCAGGCAAGCATCACAATGACGCACAAAAACGCCAGTACTATACGCGTTCTTTTCATAATTTAATCTCCCCTTCAAATACTTCCTCGGCGGGACCGGTCATAAAGACATGACTGTCCTTTCCGTCCCACTCGATCACAAGATCGCCGCCATTTAAATGGAGCTTCAGGGGACTTGCGCCATACCCATTCAGTATTGCCGCGACCGCCGTTGCGCATGCGCCCGTGCCGCAGGCCCAGGTCTCGCCGGAGCCTCGTTCCCACACGCGCATCCGAATATCATGTCTGCCCTGCATCGCCGCAAATTCCGTGTTGATCCGGTCCGGGAACGCGTCGTGATGCTCAAAATGCGGGCCGATCTGCTCGATCTGCATGCCCTCCACATCTTCCGGCGTATCCATGAACACGACGCAGTGCGGATTGCCCATCGACACACAGGTGACCTTGTACGTGTTGCCAAAGACGCGCAGCGGCACATCCACAGCCGTCTGCTTCGCGGCAGTGTCCGCCTTAGGACCGGATGCGGAAATCACATCTTCGGAAAATCTCACCGGAATCTTCTCCGGCTCGAGGATCGCCTCGCCCATGTCGACGCGGACATCCCTGACTTTGCCGTCTTCCACCCGAAGAACAAGTGTCTTCACGCCCGAACCGGTCGCGATTCGGACAGTCGTCTTATCCGTGAGACCGTGGTCATAGACATACTTGCCCACGCAGCGGATACCGTTGCCGCACATCTTGCCGCGGCTTCCGTCCGCATTGTACATATCCATCTCAAAATCCGCGATCTCTGACGGTTTTATCAGAATAAGTCCGTCCGACCCGATACCGAAATGTCTGTCGCTGACAAAGATCGCGGTCCCTGCCGGATCTTCCACAGTCTCTTTTGTGCAGTCGACATAGACATAATCATTGCCGATCCCGTGCATCTTCGTAAAGTGCATATTGAACCTCCGTTAATAGTGCAGGCGGCTCCGCCCGTTTATGTGCAGATACTGAACCTACTGATGCTCCCCGCGCCAGATTCCGCAGGAAGCTTCATCGAAAAGGCAGGCATTATTATAACATAAAAACGTTGCATGACAAGCCGGACTTTTGGCAGGGGCTATTTCCTGCGGCCTTTACAGTAGGCAATAAAGCCGCGCAGGAGCTTTTTATCCTCAGCCGAAATAAATTTCATGCGGGTGATTTTTCTCTCCGCGCTGTCAAAATGATCGGCCAGGACATTCTGCGCATATGCAAGGGCGCCCGACTCCTCGAAGATCCTCTGGACCTCGGCGATGTCCTTGCCCGTCACCCGTTTCTTGCCGTAATACTGCAGAAGCTCTTCGGTAAATTCCGGCTTCATCGTGCGGACATACATGTAGAGGATCGTCTGTTTGAATTCGGCGACGTCCGAGCCGACATCCTTTCCCAGGATATCGGGATCTGCAAATGTTCCCAGTATATCGTCCATGATCTGGTACGCGATGCCGATATCTTTCGCGCACCGGTCGAGGGCGGCCATCTCCTTCTTCTCCGCGCCGCCTAGGATCATTCCCAGATGGAGCGGGCCGATGACGGAATAGCAGGCCGTCTTCAGGAAATAGATATCATAGATCGACTTCTCGAGGATCCTGCCCATCTCGCTCTCATCGATATCCGGATCCTGGATCTCATAGGGCAGGACCACGTCAAGCAGCTCGCCCCGGATCGTCTGAAGCACGATATCGTCAAAATAGGACACGAGCTCGCCCAGTGCCGGGTCGGAACGGTAGGAGTCGGCCAGGAGTTTATTTGCATAATAGATACCCAGATCGCCGATACAGATGCCGACGGATTTCGCGATCTCCTGCGGCTTTTCTATGCCGGACACCATCTTGATGCCGCGCACATCGAGCCGGTGCTCATAGCGCCTGTGGACCGTGATCTTACCCCGTCTCTGGGCCGCATTGTCAATGACGTCATCGTGGACAAGTACGCCGGTCTGGAACATCTCGAAAGTCTGTGCAAGCGCATCGCTCCTTGTTATATCAACTTCGATCTCCCCGCGCGCGTGCCGGGCAATCTGATAGCCCAGGCCGACGAGCATGCCGCGAAGCATCTTGCCGCCCTCGTTGAGGTCCGCCAGATCCTCCATGAACGGGCGGATGATCGGGTTGTCATCCTTTTTAAGGACCCTGTTCGCGGCGGCTGTCTTTTTGGCAAGGCGCGCGTAGAACTCGGAATAAAACTGCATGAAAGCCTCAAGGTTCTTATCTTTTCTCATCTTT
>JAZRKZ010000123.1:0-2585 GCA_045646565.1 Lachnospiraceae bacterium | reverse complement strand
ACCTAACGGATAAAAGCCAAAATACTCAACTTTCACAAGCATTTTAAACACTTCCTATTTCATTGTTTTTTGTTATTATATCATAATTCTTGATAAATTACAATACATGCAAAAATCCCCACCGATTGTGAAGCGCCCCCTGTCAAGTAGACAGTCAAAAAAACAAAATATTCGTTTGAGTGTTCCCACCCTGCTGCGCAGCAGGGTGGGAATTTTTATGCCGCATAGGCATAATGAAATTCCATCGGTGTCATGCAATGGAGCCGCTTCTGGTATCGGCTGTTGTTATAGAAACAGATGTAGTTCTCTATCGCCAGGATCAGGTCATCCCTATCAGTAAATCTGTGCAGATAGTACATCTCGGATTTCAGCATTCCCCAGAAACTCTCCATCGGGCCGTTATCGATGCAGCGGCCGACTCTGGACATACTCTGACGCATCTTTGCTTCCCGGAGTTTGTTATAGAAAATGCGGTTGGTGTACTGGAATCCTCTGTCACTGTGAAACAGCGGATGGGCATTGGGATTAAGGGTAACCGCTTCATCGAAGTTCTCATAAACCAGCTGGTTGTTGTTGCTGTCGCCAATCTTGTATGCCACGATCCGCTTGTCATATAGGTCAAGGATTGCGCTCAGATACAGCTTTCGAATCTCCGGCCCAACATAGTATTTGAATTCCGTCACATCTGTCAGCCATTTCTCGTTGGGGGCATCCGCATAGAACTCCCGGTTCAGAATATTGTCTGCTTCTGTTTCAGGTGTGGAGGGAATATAGGTTTTCTTCTTGATTCTGCAAACGGATTTCAACCCCAAAATCTGCATCAGTCGACGGATTCGCTTCTTGTTATAACAAACACTATGTACTCGGTTAATGGCGATGGTCATCTGCCGGTAGCCCAGAATACCGTTCTGTTCTTCGTACAAGTCTTTGATCCAACCAATAATCTCCTCATTTTGAAGCTGTTTTGTACTGGGTCTTCGCTTCAGCCACTTGTAGTAGGAGGAACGGTTGATATTGAGAACTGCACACAGTTTTATAATTGGGTAGTTCTCGGTATCATGCAGATAGCGAATCGCAATATAAGAATCTTCCAGCCTTACTCCGCTGACCAACCGCCTCCTCTCAGCTCCCTCAGTTTTTTTAGCAGGGCGATCTCCATTTCCTTATCCTTCAGCTTCGCTTGAAGCATCCGATTCTCCTGTCGCAGGCGTTCTGCTTCGGTCAATTCATCTTCCGGCTTGGTCTTGCCACGGCGGTCAACAAGACCGTCCACGCCGTTGGCTTCGTACTTGCGTACCCAGGAATAAATCTGCTGATAGGACACCTGGTAGGTTTCCACGGTCAATGCGTAGTCCTTGCCGTGCGCAATGCAGAAGGCTACGATATTCGCTCTTTCTTCCTGTGTTGTCTTTCTGCCCTTGGTCATATAGATCTCTCCTCCAGCGCTGGAGCGCTCCTTAAAGTCTTTATGACCATTATAGCATATAATCCATTCTGAAAGACGAGTCTTACTTGTAATTTCGTATTTTTTGCAGATATTCCTTAGGCTACCTTTTCCGGATAGATAATCTTGTACGGCCTGTAACTTCAGCTCTGCGCTATAATGTTTATTCTTTCTTGTTCTGCTTAGCACAAAAAAGCCCCCTTAGAGTAGTCTCGAAATTTTTGTTATTTCGAGTGTCTACTCTAAGGGGACTATATCATTTGCGCGTTGTCCGTTTTTTTATCCCATCGCTGCATAAATTGCCGCACCGACGGCAGCCTCTTCTTCACAGTCTGACAGAACCAGGGGCAGTTCAAACTGCGCGCTGACGATTTTCTGAAAATGCGGATTTTTCCGGAGTCCGTTACCAGAGCCAACAAGCTTTTTCTCCTTGCCTTCTGCCTTTGCGCGATACTTCTGGTACATATCATGCAATTCCTTTGCCATACCCTCCAGCATTGCCCAGGTCATATGGATCGGAGTGAAGTTATCCGCACTTAAACCGGTAATACTTGCCCGCAGCTCCGGATCACTTCGTGTTCCCTGAAACAGGGGCAAAATTTCAGGAAGATCCCGCGGTTTCTCTCCGGCTTCCAGGAGCTGATTCATCACATCATAGTACGAATCTACATCCCCACAATACGCTTCCGCAACGGATCTATAGAATTTTTCCAGAAGCGCATAGGCCCGTCCGCCGCAAAGAGATGCTCCCACAAGAAGATAGCCCGAACCGGGGAACGGTCTTACCTCCAGCCCTTCACACGCGATATAATCTTTGGTATACGCGGAAAACTGGCTCCCGGTTCCGACATTTATCAGAATCGCGTCGCAGTCACCCTTTGTCGCGCCAAGAAAGCTTGCCTGGTTGTCACCAATTGCCACATACACACGAATATCCGCATTGTCCCTATAACATCCGATACAGCCGCCGGAAAGCATCGGGAGCAAGGATGTATCAAAGCCTAATTTTTCAAGCATGCCGATATCGAAGCTTCCGGTCCTGACATCAAAGAAGCCAAGGCTTGCCCCATCGGTGCAGTCTGTCACAGGCGCATGCAATCCTGCAAGGGTCATGGAAATATAGTCGTGAATGGTACAGAGC
>JAZRKZ010000122.1:0-4896 GCA_045646565.1 Lachnospiraceae bacterium | reverse complement strand
TCTTTCATTTCCACACTACTGCGGGAATTCTTGTTCATCCAGTTCAGATCCGCCTTTGTATAAGGCACTGCGGGTCTGATCTCATACAAAGGGGCTTCAATGGCTTCCGCCAGACGATTAGCCAGTGCAGCCGTAACGCCGCTGGCAGAAAAATACGTTACAAGTGCTCTCATTGTTTTTCCTCCTTAAACTTCGCTGATAACAGCTTTTGCAAAATCCGCTGCCGCCTTCAGATCTTCTGCGTTAGGCCTGCCCTTATGGATGCCCTTGAATTCCCCCTTGCAGTGGAATTCGCGTTCATCCATGGGAATGCCGACCTTATCCGCCTCGGCCTTGACCTTCTTATATGTGGAATTGAGCATGGCTGCCGAACCGAAGTTCACAATCCTGCCCACATTACTCTTGTCCAGCTTCCGGATGAACGCCCTCACCTCAGGATCAATGCTGAAGGCGTAATAGGAGTTGCCCAGGAAGAGGATATCCACCGGCTCTTCGATCGGAGCGTTCAGCGGAAGAGCCTCTGCTCCGATGGCCTCGGCAACAGCTTCTGCAAGCCGCTTGGTGTTGCCTGTCTTGGTATAGTATCTTACTGCTGTTTTCATTTTGTCTTCCTCCGAATCTTACAGGGCTGCCTCAACTGCTTCTTTAACTTCCTTCATGTCCACCGTGGGCTCAAAACGGGCGATGACTTTGCCTTCACGATCCACCAGGAACTTGGTGAAGTTCCATCCGATATAGGTCTTATCGCCGTATTTCTTATTGTTCATATCAGCGAACTTCTTCAGCGCTGCATTCTTCAAACCCTTGCCAAACCCGACGAAGGGCTTTTCAGAAGCAAGATACGCAAACAAGGGATCAGCATTCTCCCCGTTAACATCTATCTTGGCAAACTGCGGGAATTCCGTGCCGAACTTCAGTGTGCAGAAGTCATGGATCTCATCCTCCGTACCGGGAGCCTGGTTCGCGAACTGGTTGCAGGGGAAGTCCAGAATCTCAAAGCCCTTCTCCCTGAGTTCTTTGTACATAGCCTCAAGCGGCTCGTAATGCGGGGTAAAACCACAGCCCGTGGCCGTGTTGACGATCAGGAGCACTTTGCCCTGGTAATCTGACAGACTCACGTTGTTTCCCTGCATGTCCTTTACTATGAAATCATAGATTGTCTTCATTTCACATTTCTCCTTTATATTTTATTCTAATGTGCTTGCGGGTGCTTCATTTTCACCTGCTCTTTTACTTTAATATGTTACAAAAACTTCCCAATTTAAATTTATATGCAGACCGTAATCGAAATTATTGCTTAAGCAGGGCGTCGTCTTGCGGCCGGTACTTTGATTTTTCGAGCCAAAGCGAAGAAAAATCATTAGTACCGCTGCCAGCGAGGCCGAGCGGGAGCGTCCCTGCGAAGCAAAATTTCGATGAGGTCTCTCCATGAACTATGGTGTGGGAAGTTTTTGTATGTTACTTTTCAGTGCTCTTCGCTCTTTCCTGGTCGAGCATCTTGTACAGGACCTGATACAGACCAATCGCTTCCTCCGAAGTCAGGTGAAACTCCTTCGCAATGGTTTCCGGGACACATAGGGCTTCATCCTGAAGCTTTTCTCCCGCCTCGGTCAGCGTGATCATGAGGTTTCGTTCATCGCTTGCGTCTTTTGTCTTCGTGATATAGCCCTTGGCCTCCAGCTTCTTTAGAAGAGGAGTTACCGTGTTGGACTTCAGACAAAGAGCTTCGCACAGAAATTTCTCGTTGACCCGCTTCTCTTCCCAGAGCACCATCATGACGATGTACTGGGTATAGGTCAGGTCAAGCTTGTCAAGCATGGGCTTATATTTTCTGGTTATCATGTTTGAGACTGCGTACAGCGGGAAACACAGTTGGTTCTTCAGTCTCAATGCAGCGTATTTATCATCCATCTTACTACCCTTCAAAAATATCGCATGCGACTTATTTTTCTGCATTATATCGCGTGCGATATAATTTGTCAAGGGCTTTTTATGTTCTTAACACTTCATGCAGTCAAGAGACTTTGGAAAGCTGAATGCTGATTTAATAGCATACCTGTCTGGCCGCATTGATACTGCTCCGCAGACCCATTGAAACAGGGGAGGGCATCCGGAATGTTGCGAGCCTCTGTTCCGGGGGTTATCGCACTAAAGAGTTTTAGTGTGCCACTCCCTTATTATTTGTTATGGTGAGTATATTAAGCTATATTTGCATAAGCTAATGCGTGAAAATGCTTTTTACAGTCGGGTGAAAAGTAAGAAAAGGGGGAGAAAACACAGTATGTTATTTAGGAGCAATAGCATGGCGCCGGCAGTAAAACGGTCAACAAAGCTTTTAGTTCTATTTCTGGCTATGATGACGATCACGATGATGACTGCCGTTTCAGTTTTTGCCGGCAGCGAAACGGATGGTGGCGGTGTGACTGCAGACTATACGGTCACTCCGATGCATAACGGGTATTGTGCAATATCATTTTCCGTGCCGGGAACAACGAAGGAAGTATTCCTGACCGGAATTCGGGAAGATAAATCTGAAGAAATCTACCGCAAATTCATAGATGCATGGGAGGATGGGAAGGAATTCTACGTCACTGATGCATCCATTATCGATGCCGAAAAAATGATGGATTCCGATGATGCCGATCTGTGTTTTGCTGCAACGGTATGCAATATGCTCGTCTATTCCGGGTGGTCAGAGCAGATAGATCCTTCACTCGGCCTGGTGTCTGAGGATGATCTATTCGAAGAAATGATTTCCGAATTCAACAATACACCGGAGAATTATTTATTTGTGAAAATAAAGAGCGCATAGAGTGAAACAGGCTTCCTGATTAACGACACAAAGAACCTGAAAGGCCCGGGCGTACGCCTGGGCCTTATCGCGGATATACACAAAAAGGATACCCTGAACCCCTGTTATTATAAATACCTCCGTGATGTACTGTGTTTTCTTTGCACACAAAGTATCTCACGGAGGGACGCTTAGATCACCGATTGCGCTTTACATCTCACTCAAGGGGTCTTTTTGTCAGCCGAGCCCGATACTATCCCGCGCTTTCTCAGCCAGGTCAGACAGCTTGTGGATCGGGTATCTGTACAACTGATTGTTCCGCCATGCATAAAGCTTATTGTCAGGCATTGCATCGTAGACCAGCTCCGATTGGGCAGCCTCTGTCCATGATATACTGTCAATGCTGAGCCAGAGTCCATACGAATGATCACTGCCGGAAATCTTCAGGTACAGATAACGGTCATCGCTGCTCTTGGCACATGACAAATCGTCGGCGAAATCGTACTGGAAGCTGCTGAGTATCTGCGGTTGTTCTGGCTTCCTTCGCTGTTTACGGCCCTGAAATGATTTCCTTCTTTACAGTGATATGAATATCGCCAGATTTCCGTCCCGTCTGCGGGAGTTCTTGCGATAATGCGATCGCTGTATTTGCATATGACACATGCTTCATAAGCAAATACCTGTACCGGGGAGTAATCAAAACTGTCTCTGTCTGTTTCAGCGGCATATTCCCAGAGAAGTTTTCCTGTCGCCGTATCAATTGCGCGTACGGTAAATGTCTCATCTGCAAATGCGACAATAGCTCCATCCGGAGTCATTGACATTGTCTCAATCGCTGTAGGCTGTGAATATAGAAGACTGCTGTGTTCTTCAGGACCACGGTATGAATAGAGAGCATCGTTGAGAAGCTTTTCTGCCCGATGATCATAAAGTGTGCCGCTTACATCTCCCAAAAGCGCCTCCACACCGTTTCGAAGAGCACCTTTTACATTATAGTTTTCAAGCTGGGATCTGCCTGCGTCCACATACATGGAGGACATCTGTCTCTCTAGACTGTCATTTTGCGCGGCGATCTTCGCGTTTTTCGACAGAACAACACCTAAGAAGATGGCCATGACAGCCATGATAACGGCAGAAAGAGTAAGCAGTCTGTTGGTCTTCGCACGCCGTTCCCGCTGCCAGAGCGCATCAAAAGGACAGCCGATGATGGCGGCATAGATGCGGACGATTTCCTTTTTGAAGGCCTTGCGGTCGATTGTGTTATTCGGGCCGGCGATATTTGCCGCAAGCGGCTCCGTATCTCCGGTAATATTGCCGTTATCATCGAAAGTATGCAGGAGATAGGGGGAAAATGATGTTTCCGGATTACCGCTGACAAGAACTGCCAGAATATGGTCCCGGTCATGCGTTTTAAGGAAATATCGGATTTCCTGTTCACACCACTTGGAGTCCGGCAGATCCGGCGTGCATATGACAAGAAGGTACCTGGAGTGATCCAGCGCGTAGGTAATACTGTCCGAGAGGGAGGATGACGCCGGAAGTTCGTCCTCATCCCGAAAGACCACTCCGAGGCGGCTTCCGCCTGTTTTCTCCCGGAATTCTTTCGGTACGTTATACCGTTCAATTCTCTTCTGAATCATTTCAGCCGCCTGCTTATCCAGAGGCTTATGGCGATAGCTGATAAAAGCAATATACGAACGTTCCGTTTCCAGTGCCATGGCATATCCCTCTCAAATTAAATTCTCAACTTTTTATCTCATTTTCAAACATCTTGCCGTACTGCACTTTTCTGTGACTTTCCCCATCGGTCAACAACCGTTTTAGCAAAGAACGCATATGTAACAGAGCTTTATTATCTTGCAGCTATCAGTACAGCTCTGCGCGGCGAACATTCCGCACCGGATAGGTCCCGCAGCGACACACATAAAAAGTTCAAATCAGCCAGCCAGGCCCCGGACCTTTCTTCCTGATCCAACCTCAAAATGGTAAGCCACAATTCCGAGATCTGTTTTTGTGTAAGGTCCCATCCCTTTGATCTTCACCGCAGGCTGTCCGCCCTTCATACCGAAGACAAATTTCTGTTGGTTCATAGCAGTCGGAGCTTT
>JAZRKZ010000121.1:0-9488 GCA_045646565.1 Lachnospiraceae bacterium | reverse complement strand
GAACGAGGGAAATGTATGTCTAAGATAGCAGTCATGGGCGATCGTGACAGTATCTACGGTTTCAGAGCACTCGGACTTGAGACGTTCACTGTCACCGATATCGAGGAGGGCGCCAAACTTCTGAAGAGGCTGGCGGACAACGGATACGGTGTCATCTACATGACGGAGCATACCGGGGAGCTGCTTAAAAAAGAGCGGGCCAAGTATGAGGAGCGGGTCACACCGGCGATCATACTGATCCCCGGAGTCTTCGGAAATACCGGAGAGGGGATTGCCCGGGTTAAAGGAAGCGTAGAGCAGGCTGTCGGATCGGATATCCTGTTTGGTAATGAATAGCAGACGAGGCAGGCAAAAGCCCGCAAGATATCTTACTGATTCAGGCTATTTAGAGGAGGAAAACCAAATTGAGCACAGGCACAATAAAGAAAGTTGCCGGACCGCTTGTCATTGCTGAGGGTATGCGGGACGCGAACATGTTCGACGTCGTCCGAGTCAGCAAGCAGCGACTTATCGGCGAAATTATTGAAATGCACGGTGACGAGGCGTCCGTACAGGTCTATGAGGAGACATCCGGACTTGGTCCCGGTGAACCGGTCGAATCTATGAATGTTCCCCTTTCCGTCGAGCTCGGCCCGGGTCTCATCGGATCGATCTACGACGGTATTCAGAGACCTCTCAACGCCATCATGGAGAAGACGGGAACAAATAACCTTGCCCGAGGCGTCGAAGTCGACTCTCTGGACAGAGGCAGGAAGTGGAAATTCGTCGCGACAGCGAAGGTCGGCGATGAAGTCCAGGCCGGCGATATCGTCGGTACGGTCGAGGAGACCGCAGTCGTTACGCAGAAGATCATGGTTCCCTACGGCGTGAACGGAACCATTAAATCAATCAAAGAAGGCGAGTTCAATGTCGAGGAGACAGTCTATGTCGTCGAGACAAAGGACGGCGATAAGGAACTCACGCTCATGCAGAAGTGGCCGGTCCGCCGCGGACGCCCCTATAAGCAGAAGCTTCCGCCGTCAAAGCCGCTCATCACAGGACAGAGAGTCGTCGACGGCTTCTTCCCGATCGCAAAGGGCGGCGTCGCCGCTGTTCCGGGCCCGTTCGGTTCCGGTAAGACCGTTATTCAGCATCAGCTGGCCAAGTGGGCCGAGGCTGACATCGTCATCTACATCGGCTGCGGCGAGCGCGGCAACGAGATGACCGACGTTCTGAATGAGTTCCCTGAACTGAAGGACCCGAAGACAGGCGAGTCCCTGATGCAGAGAACCGTTCTTATTGCAAATACATCCGATATGCCGGTCGCGGCCCGCGAGGCTTCCATCTACACCGGCATCACCATGGCGGAATACTTCCGCGACATGGGTTACTCCGTCGCTCTGATGGCGGACTCCACCTCCCGCTGGGCGGAAGCCCTTCGAGAGATGTCCGGCCGTCTTGAGGAAATGCCCGGTGAAGAAGGTTACCCGGCTTACCTTGCATCCCGACTCGCACAGTTCTATGAGCGGGCGGGCGATGTCATCTCTCTCGGAAAAGAAGGCCGTCAGGGACAGCTGTCCGCGATCGGCGCCGTTTCCCCGCCAGGTGGCGATATCTCCGAGCCGGTATCCCAGGCAACGCTTCGAATTGTCAAGGTGTTCTGGGGTCTCGACGCTGACCTTGCTCACCAGAGACACTTCCCGGCGATCAACTGGCTGACATCCTACAGTCTGTACCTTGACTCCATCGGCCCGTGGTTCGATGAGAATGTCGCTCCGGACTGGATGTCCACACGTCAGAAGCTGATGTCCCTCCTTCAGGACGAGGATTCCCTGAACGAGATCGTCAAGATGGTCGGTATGGACGCGCTGTCCCCGCAGGATCGTCTGAAGATGGAAGCTGCGCGCTCGATCCGTGAGGACTTCCTGCATCAGAACTCCTTCGACGAGATCGATACATACACATCGCTCGGCAAGCAGTACAACATGATGAAACTTGTCTACGCGTTCTACGATCTTGGCGCCAAGGCCCTTGCACAGGGTGCAAATATCAACGACATCGTCAAGATGGAGACCCGAGAGCGCATCGGCCGTTATAAATACACCGTCGAGGCGAAGATTCAAGAAGAATACAAAAAGATCATGGATGAGCTCGTAGCTGAGTTCGCCGACGTGATCAGTAAGGAGGACCGGTAAATGCCAAAAGAATATCGCACGATACAGGAGGTCGCCGGACCTTTGATGCTCGTTAAGAGCGTCGAGAACGTTAAATACGACGAGCTTGGTGAGATCGAGCTTGCAAATGGCGAGCGCCGCCGCTGCAAGGTCCTCGAGATCAACGGCTCCGATGCCCTGGTACAGCTCTTCGAAGCTTCCACAGGTATCAACCTCTCGAACAGCAAGGTCCGTTTCCTTGGCCGTTCCATGGAGCTCGGCGTATCCGAGGATATGCTCGGCCGAGTCTTCGACGGACTGGGACGTACGATCGACGATGGTCCGGAAATTCTTCCGGATGAGAGACGCGACATCAACGGTCTTCCGATGAACCCGGCAGCCCGCGCATACCCGTCCGAATTCATTCAGACAGGCGTCTCCGCGATCGACGGCCTTAACACACTGGTCCGCGGCCAGAAACTTCCGATCTTCTCGGCTTCCGGTCTTCCGCACGCCAATCTCGGCGCGCAGATCGCCCGCCAGGCCAAGGTCATCGGGACGGATGATCCGTTCGCCGTTGTCTTCGCGGCAATGGGTATTACATTCGAAGAAGCCAACTTCTTCATCCAGTCTTTCCGTGAGACAGGAGCTCTGGATCGTACCGTCCTGTTCATTAACCTTGCAAATGACCCCGCCGTAGAGCGTATCTCCACACCGCGTATGGCTCTGACGGCAGCGGAATATCTTGCATTTGAAAAAGACATGCATGTCCTTGTCATCCTGACAGACATCACGAACTATGCGGATGCGCTCCGTGAAGTCTCCGCAGCCCGCAAGGAGGTCCCGGGACGCCGCGGCTATCCGGGCTACATGTACACCGACCTCGCTCAGATGTATGAAAGAGCAGGACGTCAGAGAGGCAAGAACGGATCGATCACCATGATCCCGATCCTTTCCATGCCGGAAGATGACATTACGCATCCAATCCCTGACCTTACCGGTTACATCACAGAGGGTCAGATCATCCTGAGCCGTGAGCTCTACAGAAAGGGCATCACGCCTCCGATCAACGTTCTTCCGTCCCTGTCCCGTCTGAAGGATAAGGGTATCGGCAAGGGCAAGACACGTGAAGACCATGCAGCGACGATGAACCAGCTGTTCGCCGCTTACTCCAGAGGTAAGGACGCGAAGGAACTTATGGTCATCCTCGGTGAGGCGGCTCTCTCCGACATCGACCTTGTCTATGCGAAGTTCGCCGATGAATTTGAAGAGAAATATATTTCTCAGGGCTATTTCACAGACCGTACGATCGAGGAGACCCTGGAAATCGGTTGGGATCTGCTCCGTCTGCTTCCGAGGTCCGAGCTGAAACGAATTAATGATGTTATGCTCGACAAATACTACGAAAAGAAGTAAAATCCTTATATTGTGCTGTTCCGCCCGGAAGACCCGGGCGGAGGGCACAGCATAGGGGCCCAAGGAAAATGACAGGAAGGAGTGGATCTTATGGCATCAAAAATGCCCAATCCAACCCGAATGGAGCTCACCCGGCTGAAGCGCAAGCTGGGGACTGCCATCAAGGGTCACAGACTGTTAAAGGATAAGCGCGACGAGCTGATGCGCGAGTTCCTGGACCTTGTCAGAGAGAACATGGAACTCAGGAAAAAAGTTGAGGAGGGCATCCGCAGGGCCAATGTCAATTTCGTCATTGCCCGTGCAGGTATGTCCGGCGAAGCTCTGCAGGCAGCTCTCATGGCTCCTAAACAGGAAGTCAGTCTGAAGGAAGGCGTAAAGAACGTCATGAGTGTCAACATTCCGCAGTTTGCTTACGAGACACGTACTTCAGACCCAAATGATATTTATTCTTACGGATTTGCGTTCACTTCAAGCGATCTCGACGGAGCTGTGAGATCCCTTGCGGATGTATTTCCGGATATGCTGAGACTTGCCGAGGTCGAAAAGTCCTGTCAGCTGATGGCAGCCGAGATCGAGAAGACACGCCGCCGCGTCAATGCGCTTGAGCATGTCACGATCCCGGAGACACAGGCGGGTATCAAGTATATCACAATGAAACTCGATGAAAATGAACGAAGCACTCAGATCCGCCTGATGAAGGTCAAGGATATGATGTTGGAGGAAGCACACCACTACAGTGAGAGGTAAGATACTAAAAGCAGTGATTCTCTTCGCGATTTTTTGGGCGGGAGTATTTCTGTTCTCAGGACTCTTAAATACGCAGGTGACAGAGAGCGCGTCGAATCTTGAAGATTCGACGCTTCCTGTCGTGTGCGTAAAGATTGCAGGGAATCGCGTAAACAGGATGTACGGGTATAAGATGCCCATGGAAGCAAGGAGGATGAGGGATTCCCTGATCCCGATGACCACGGATCGCGAGATCACGATCTCCTACAAGGCCTTCGGCAACAGGGTGAAATCCGTTTCTTTCGAGGTAACGACGCCGGATACGGGCGTCGTCATTGAGAATGCGAAAATCGGCGGATTCACGGCGGACGGCGACTACAAGACGGCGACGTTCTCTCTGTCCAAGCCGATCCTGATGAATCGCGAGTATCCTATCAAGTTCACTGTCTCCACATCGTCGGGCGACTTCTATTACTATTCACGACTGCTTCAGAGGGCTGACCTGTCCTCGGAGCGCTATGTGCAGTTCGTCTACGATTTCTATGAATCCTGCACGAACAAAGCAGGTGCCGGCGAGATCAATACCTATCTGGAGACGGATACGACGGTGACCAATAATTCGTTCACGAATGTCAATCTGAAGTCCACTTTCGATCAGGTGACATGGGGATCGCTCGCTCCGCAGATCTATCGGAAAGCTGTCCCGACGATCTGTGAGATCAACGCCAACACGTGCTCGATCACGAACGATTATCTGATCAGCGCCGCCGGCAGAAATGACAGTACGGAGATCTATCATGTTTTTGAGTTCTACCGTCTTCGCTACTATAACGACAGGATCATGCTCCTCGATTTCAACCGGCAGGCTATTCAGGTCTACGACGGTTCCTATGGGTCTGTGTCCGCGGACGGCGTCTTCCTCGGCGTCAACACGAGAAATGTTGATTATATGTGCAATTCGAGCGCGAGCATTCTCGCGTTCGTGGCGGATCACTCCCTGTGGGAATTTAACAGCAATTCGGACAAGCTCTCGCTTGTCTTCTCCTTCCATGACCCGGAGGGGGATGAGAGGAACGACCACAGTGATTACCGCATCAAGATCATCCGCGTCACAGAGACCGGCGACATAGATTTCGTCGTCTACGGCTATATGAACCGCGGTATCCATGAAGGCATGATGGGCATCTCTTTCTATCACTTTACAGGTGACGGAGCAACGCTCACGGAGAGAGCCTTCATCAGCTATCAGAAATCGTTCTCCTATCTGGAGAATGATCTGAAGAAGCTCTGTTATGTCAACCAGAACGGCGACGCCTTCGTCTATCTCGACCGCACGGTCTATGTCGTTGACCCGGAAAGCGGCCAGGCGGAAATTGTCGTGGACAATATCAATCCGGACTGCATCGCCTGCGCCGGGGATAACGACCAGATCGCCTGGGCGGAGGAGATGAACAAGGACAGTTCAAAGAACATTACGCTGATGGACCTCGAGAGCGGTGAGACTCGTAAGATCACCGCAAAAAGCGGTTCGTACGTGAGACCTCTCGGCTTCATCAACGATGATTTTATTTACGGTATCGCCTATGAGGCGGATATCAGCACAAGGCCTGCCGGCGACGTGCTCTTTGCGATGAAGGAGCTGAAGATCGAAGATTTCGACGGCACGGTCGTCAAGGACTACAATCCTGACAACGTGTGGGTCACGGACGTCAGTATCAAGGAAGGACTTATTGAACTTACGAGGTATACAAAGATCGGCGAAGAGTTCGTCCCGGCGTCGACGGACAATATCATGAACAACCAGCCCAAGTCCTCGAAGGCGGTCAGCGTCTCGCTCGCGCTCTCGAGCCGGCAGGGCACGATCGTGACGCTTCAGATGCCGAAGTCCGGCCAGAATCTCAATCCCGTCGTGGCTTCGTTCAAGATGAAGAACCAGACGTCCGTACCGTCCTTTGATCTGGGGCTGGATAAGATCGACAATTACCCGCTCTATTATGTCTATGGGTACGGAAAACTGCAGGATGTCGTGACGGATCCGGGTCTTGCGATCCGGGAGGCGGACGCCATGTTCGGAACGGCGATGACTGCGGAAGGCCAGTATATTTATGAAAGAGGAAATTCCGCGACGGAGAATGAGCTCTATAATGAGGATGTGCCGGAGGCTATGTTCGCCGGTACTCTCGACGCGGCCCATCTGAAGGAGCTGGCGGGAGACTCCGCGACGATCCTTAATCTGACAGGATGCGAGCTCGACCAGGTCCTCTATGAGGTCTCGAACGGCAGGGCGGTCGTCGCCAGACTGGCGGACGGCGGCACAACGGTCATTGTCGGGTATAACCGCTATAATACGCTGCTCTATAACTTCGAAGACGGATCCCATTACTACATGGGCATAAACGACAGCCGTGCGACCTTTACCGCAGGCGGCAACGTATTCATCAGCTACGTGGAACCGCAGAAGACAACCAGAGATTGATTGCGCATGTGCCCGGATGCGGGATTGGCGCAATAAAAAACAGGACCCGCCGGCGGTCCTGTTTTTTTATGCCTTTTTTATTACGCTTTTGCCTGCGCCCTGACACGGGCCATAGCGTTTCGTACCGCCGGAATCATGAGGATGATCACGGTGATGATGCATTCGCCAAAAAGGTAGCTTCCGTTATAAGCTGCGGAATAGATCAAGGGCGACATTCCCTCCGGAGCGTACATTCCGAAGAAGATAACGCCGGATATGAGCGAGAAGATGAAACGGCCAATGACGGCGACGGTGTAGCCGACGACAAGGCCGTTCTTCCGCTCCGAGAAAAAACCGGAAAGCCCGAGTGCGCCGAACGCGAAGATATAGTCGACCAGCATCTGCGGCAGGCTGATAATATAAGCGCCCAGACAGAGCTGGATAAGCCCGTAGGCGACGGCGGCCATGAGGCCGACGTACGGTCCGTACCAGTAGCCGATCAGAGAGACGAACAGCATGGAGAGCAGCGTGATCGATCCGCCCATCGGCATATGGAACAGCTTGATGTTGCTGCAGACAGAAGCGAGCGCGAGCGCGACAGCGGCAAATGCGAGCTGTTTGGCGCCGATCTTCTTTTTATTGTTTGCGAGAACGGAAATAAAAATGAGAAGTGTGAAAATAGCGATAGCGGCTAACACGTAGCCGGCGGTGGTGAGTCCACCGTCTTCATTGACAAAAAACATATAAATGCCTCCTTACGCCGGTATTATCCGGATCAAGTAATAGGGGTTTCGCGATGCGATCTCAGCCGGCTGGCTCCCCCAGCGCTTAAAATAATATAATTTTTTTTCGTTTTCGTCAATAGTAATGAAGAGGTCCGTGCGTGACGCAGATAGTGCAGAAAGTCTTCTGGGCGAGATTGTGTTTTTTGACCTTATCCGCAATTTTGCTTTCGAAATATTGAAGATTAGGGTATGATATTAATAGTAGAAAGCAGTGATTGACCAACTTCAGTGAAGTGGGAGCGGACGGATCAGGATCGGAAAATGCTGTCTGACGCTGGGCCGATTTCTGCATTGAGCCTCATGAGCTGAGCCGGACATGTAAGTCGCATACGAGTTTGAAGGAGGACTGGAATGATTGATAAGGAAACAAGACCATATGTGAGCTGGGAACTTGTGGGAAGATTTATGGTGGACGCGTTCGTTGCGGCCGGCCTTCCGAAAGAAGACGCCGAGATCTGCGCGGACGTTCTGATGGAGAGTGACAGACGCGGTATTGAGAGCCATGGCGTGAATCGTTTTAAGCCGATCTATCTCGACCGCATCAACGCCGGGATCCTGAATCCCGTCACGAACTACGAGATACTGAAAGAGACGCCGACGACAATCGTTGCGGACGCGCACGACGGCATGGGAATGGTCGCAAGTTATAAGATGATGCGGTCGCTGATCGAGAAGGCGAAGATCTATGGTATCTCGATGGGCGCGATGAGAAATTCTTCGCACTACGGCATTGCAGGCTACTGGCCGATGATGGCGACCAAAGAAGGTCTGCTCGGAATAACCGGAACGAACGCCCGTCCGTCGATCGCGCCGACATTCGGCGTGGAGAATATGATGGGTACAAATCCGCTGACATTTGCATTCCCGACGGACGAAGAATTCCCGTTTGTTCTGGACTGCGCGACATCGACTGTCCAGAGAGGCAAGATCGAGTTTTACGCCCGTGAGGGCAAGCCGACGCCGGCAGGTATGGTCATCAACCAGCAGGGCGAGACCATGACGGACAGTGCGAAGATCCTTGAGGAGCTGATCAAGGGTACGGCAGCCCTGGCCCCGCTCGGCGGAGTCGGCGAGGAGCTTGCCGGATATAAGGGATACGGCTATGCGGCAGTCGTTGAGATCCTTTCCGCAGCGCTGTCGGATTCCTGCTTCATGAAGGACATCACGAATAAGGCTCCGGACGGAAGCAAGCAGCCGATCCACCTCGGACATTTCTTCATTGTCATTAATCCTGACTTCTTCATGGGCGGGGATTTGTTCCGCAAAAAATGCGGAGATATCTGCCGCGGCCTGCGCGCGTCGAAGAAAGCTCCCGGCCAGGAGCGTATCTACACTGCCGGAGAAAAAGAGTGGGATGTATGGCAGATCCGCAAGGATAAGGGCGTTCCGATGGGCGCCGGCGTCCAGAAGGATTTCATTACAGTGCGCGATATGTACAACCTTCCGTACGAGTTCCCGTTCGAGAAATAAGCGGACTTACAGCTGGAACCTTTTTGTACGCAATAACAACAAAAAAGTCAATTCGGATACAAATCAGACGACTCCTCCGGAAAACATCCGGGGGAGTCGTCTTTAAACCTTGTTGATAAAATATTCTGAATATTTAATTTAAAATAAAAAATAATTAAAAAACAGTTGACAAATAGCCGAGTATAAAGTAAAATAACATCATCAACAGAGAAAAGATATTTCAAAATCAGAAAAAGAAAGGAGGACAGTCCCTTGGATGTATGATTCATAGGATCTTATCCATCAAAGTTATCTATTCATCAGGTAATAAGTAAAAGAAGGAAACTTTAAAGAAAGTCCCGGGAGATCAGAATTCTGAACATCTCATGAATTATTCCCAAGAGGAAGAATTCAAAGAGGAACCAGGAGTTTCCGAAGGGAGATCAGGAATTCGGGAAACTGTTTTAAAGAATCCGGTATGATTCAGGAATCCTAAAGTGAAACGTATAAACATTACTTAACCCG
>JAZRKZ010000120.1:0-4036 GCA_045646565.1 Lachnospiraceae bacterium | reverse complement strand
AAACGCTTTCCGAGTTCGAAGTGGACACGAGTCACTGCAGGCAGGTACATGGCGCGAACGGTTATGCCTGCGTCACTCTGGTCGGTGGGGGCCGTGTAGTTGTGGGTTCCAATAAGGGCGGCGTCGCAAGAGAGTATCCGCTCCTGCTGAGTGATGATGATGCAGAGTACGTCAAGCAGTTTTCTGTTGCGCATACCTCGAACAATTCTTTCTTTGACGAACAGGTTCCCAGGCTTTATGAAACTGGCGTTCCTGTTTCCTATGATTTTTCCGATCAATGGATCAATGACAGGCAGTGGGCAGAAGGTCTGGCAAAATACTGTACCTTCGGGTTCATGTCGCTTCCGGATAAAGTGACGAACGAAGAGATCCTTGCCTATTGTGAGAGAATGCATGCGTGCGGATGTAAAAATATCGTGGCAACGAACGGAAGCAAGGGCGCGTATTTCTATGACGGAACAAATCTCTGGTTCCAGCCAAGTCATCTGGTGAAGGCCGTCGATACTCTTGGCGCCGGGGATTCTTTCGCGACAACGGTGCTGGTAAATTATTTCCAGAGTCTCGAGGCGGATCCGCAGGCCATGGCCAATGATCCTGTTTATTATGAGACGGAAGTCAGGAAGGCTCTTCAGGCCGCAGCGGCATTTTCTTCTCAGGTATGCCTGTGCAAGGGCGCGTTTGATCATGGAAAGAAGATCGATCCGGAGAAGTATAAGAACTTTTAAGAAGAGCTTTCAGGGCAGCGTGTGAAAGAAAAGGGCTTTTGTGTGCGGAATGGAGATCGTTATGGGACTTGTAAAACGCAGCCAGATCGCGGGAATGAATATCCACTATATGAAGTATTCTCTGGACTATTTTCTGGACGCCCAGGAAAGGGCGGGTTTTGAGAGCATAGAGCTTTGGGGCGGAATCCCGCACTTCTATCTGGATCCGACCTCTTACGGGGACTGCATGGCGCTGAAAAAGAAGATCAGGGACCATCATCTGAAGCTGGTGGAATTTACCCCGGAGAACTGCAGTTATCAGTATCAGGCGGCGGCGAAGGGCGTGAACTTTGATCGCAGCCTGGAGTATTTCAAGAATGGAGTAAGAGCCTGTGCGGAACTTGAATGCCCGCAGATTTCTACGAATTCCGGGTGGGGATACCTGGATGAGACCCGGGAGGAAGCCTGGAAGCGTTCGGTGGAGATGAACCGCGCGATCTGTGAGTTCGCGGCAGAGTACGGCATCACCGTTGCAATGGAAAGCCTTCGTCCGGAGGAGACCAATCTGGGCGTTAGGATGGAAGATGTGAGAAGACTTTTTGATGAGATTGATTGCCCGAACCTGAGGATCAATGTGGATACCACAGCGATGGGCGTTTCCGGCGAGACGCTTCCGCAGTGGTTCGCGGAGTTCGGCCCGATGATCACCCACTTTCATTTTATCGACGGGACGCCGTACGGACATCTGATCTGGGGAGACGGATGCCATGATCTTGAGCAGTACCTTATGGTGCTGAAGGACAACCACTATACGGGCTATCTGGGGCAGGAGGTCACCGACCGCCGTTATTTCAGCGATCCGATGACGCACGACATGCGGAACATGAAGGCGTTTGAAGCGTATTTTGAAGAATGAAACGAGAATCCGGTAAGCAGCAGAGTGAAGACCGGGACTTTATTGAGGTAGGAAAAATGTTTTATAAGTATACGGATATCAGGAACATTGTTGCGGAGATCATTGAGAGCAAGAAGGAAGTGGGAGGTGTAAAATCCCTGTACTATGTGGGCTGCGGAGGTTCTTTGGGCGCGCTTTATCCGGCAAAGACTTTTATGCAGACAGAGTGCTCTCATATCAAATGCGGCTGGATGAACAGCAATGAGTTCGTACATGCGACGCCAAAGGATTTCGGCAGGAATTCTGTTATCTGTCTTGCATGCCATAAGGGAAATACTCCGGAGACTATTGCGGCAGCGAAGCTCGGAAAAGAAAAGGGCGCTGCGGTCATTCTTCTGAC
Source organism: Lachnospiraceae bacterium (assembly GCA_045646565.1). Taxonomy (GTDB): domain Bacteria; phylum Bacillota; class Clostridia; order Lachnospirales; family Lachnospiraceae; genus Chordicoccus. Next base: position 2,037 of record JAZRKZ010000120.1, on the reverse strand, counting down.
CTGGCTTAAAGAGTCCGAAATCATTCCGTTTGGCGATTATATCATTCTGTATTCTTTCGACGCCAGCCCGGACCATCTGGCCGGTGATATCGAATATGCGGGAGAGAAGGCGTTATGCGCTCTTTCGGTCGCGGTCGAACTTCTTGAGCAGACGGCCGGTTATGAGAATTATGACAAGTATCTGGACGGACTGGATCGTATCTCCGCCGTTATCCGCAGGGCAAGATGGAAGGTGCAGGTCCGCGCTGAGAAATTTGCGGAAGAATACAAAGACGACGGCCTGATCTATACGATGGGCAGCGGTGCTTCCTGGGGCTCTGCATATATGGAGTCCATCTGCATCTTTATGGAAATGCAGTGGCTGGATTCCGCTTGCATCCATACAGGCGAGTATTTCCACGGACCGTTCGAGGTTACCGATGCGAGCAGGCCGTTCATGATTCAGATCGCGGAAGGAACTACGAGGGAGCTGGACGAGCGATGCCTCTCCTTCCTCCGGAAGTATGCAAGAAGGATCGAAGTCCTGGATGCGAAGGAGCTGGGGCTTTCCACCATCGATGCATCTGTCATTGACTATTTCAACCACTCCCTGTTCAATAACGTATACCCGGTCTATAATCATGCACTGGCGGAGGCACGCAGGCATCCTCTTACTACCCGCCGCTATATGTGGAGAGTAGAATATTAAAAGTCTGCGTATCGATACGGGATGAGGCGTTGTCGGCCGGCAGGGCGCGGCAGGAACTTTCCGGCTTTCCATAAAGGAATAGTTGTAAAATAGCGCTTACATGCTGATCGGCGCCGTTGTATTCTCAGTCATCGGCTATGTATCTCTTAAAACATCAAAAACGAGTAAAGTCGCTGAAAATCTGATGATCAGACCGAACGACCACTGGGACAGTGTAAAAGAAGGGGATGTCGCATTAAGGCGCGACCACACTATATGGCAGACGTCATGAGCATATGTCTGCCATATAGTGCGGCACCGTCTAATGCGACAGCCCCTTTTCTGGTGGGATGATTTTTAAGCGTAGGCGCATGGTATGGGCGCCGCGTTAAAGAAGCGCCTCGATCTTCGGGGCTAATTCTTCCGCGGTAGCCGTGGATTCGAACCGTTCCGAAACCTCGCCGTTCCGGTCAAGAAGGAACTTTGTAAAGTTCCACTTGATATCCGGGTTGTCCGCATAGTTCGGGTCCTCGGAACGGAATTTTGCATCGAGGGCAGCGCCGATCTGGTTATTCAGATCAAAGCCGGCAAATCCTTTCTGGCTCTTCAGCCAGGTGTACAGAGGTTCCGCATTTTCTCCGTTCACATCGATCTTGCCAAACTGAGAAAACGTGGTTCCGAAATTCGACGAGCAGAACTTTTTGATTTCCTTATTCGATCCTTTCGCCTGGCGGCCGAACTGGTTGCACGGGAAATGAAGAATTTCAAATCCTTGCCAGGCATACTTCTGATACAGGTCCTGCAGCTCACCGAGCTGTGGCGTAAACCCTCACGCCGTCGCCGTATTGACGATCAGAAGCACTTTTCCCTTAAAACGATCAAGCTTTACATCGTTCCCGTCAAGGTCTTTGACGGTAAAGTCATATACATTCGCCATATCCATTCCTCTTTTCTATAAAAAGACGCAACTTATAGCTGCTGATTATATTGTAAAGGATAATAATCTTTATGTAAAGTGTGAAGGAGCGGGGTTTTTGTATGAATTCGGTTTACAGGCAGCACGTGGGACGGGGCGAGTCGGATTTTGATGTAAGTTGATATGGATAAATCGCCGGTCAGACGGCATAATATTAATAACTAAGACGACCACTGGTCTCTTCAGTGCGTCCCTGCGAAGCAAAATTTCGATGAGGCGCTCTAATGCATTGTGGTGTGGGAGTTTTAGTTAATTAGGGTATGCTGAACAGGTTTTCAGCGTACTCCCAACACTCGTTTTTTCTGTATAGAATCAGCATTTCCGCTGATAACAGACTCGATTTTTGATAAAATAGATGCAGGGTTTTTGATTTCCGTGATTCAAAATATCTGCA
>JAZRKZ010000119.1:0-21205 GCA_045646565.1 Lachnospiraceae bacterium | reverse complement strand
AGGCAGGTGCCGCAGGTCATGATCGTAACGCCCTGGCTTTCCATGCTCTTTAAATCATCCAGGCAGAGAGAGCCTTCCACTGTCAGCTTGGCGCCGCCGTTGTAGAACAGAATGGTCGACGGGAGTTCTTCGAGTTGGGAGAGCGCATAGATAAAGCCCTTGATCAGTGTGCGGCCGAGATCGTCGCTGCCCTGTCCCATAGCGTCAGAGGCGATGGCGACAACGAGGTTCTTCTTTTTCTTCGGCGTGACGGGGCAGTAAGCGTCCGCCTCTTCCTCGGCGACAGGAGTGGGCGCGCCCACTTCGATCCGGATGACATAGTGCTTGTCGTCGATTTTTTCAGTGGCAGCGGTAAAGCCCTTGCTGGCAGCCAGCTTGCTGACATTCGATACAGCGGTCTCGTTGTCTACATGCGTTTCGATGGTGCCGCCTTCGGTCAGGGCGTTGATGGCTTTGATCGTTTTTACTACCGGAATGGGGCAGGCGTCTCCAAGTGCGTTAACGGTTGTAAGCATAGTTAAAATCCTCCTGATATTTTTATAAAAGTGCTCTTTTCGGGAGACGCTTGCGGACTCCGGCGGAAAGAGCCGCCTCGTTCTCTCCTTACGGCAGATGGGTCCTGGCCGCGGGTGATGTGAGACCGGATGCTTTTGTACTACTATTATTATAATCAGGGACATGATCATGAACAAATAGCGGATTTTTATCAACAGAGGTTATTTATAGCTGAACCAGATAAGAAACGGGGGGTCGGCAGCGGCTTATAAGACATCGCGCTTCTCAGTAAAAATCATAGATTCTTCAAACAAAAAACAAATCGTTCTGCTATACTGTTTTTATAGAAGTGAGCGTCATAAAAGCTAAAAAATTACTGAGGTTGATGCGGCGTGGCATATGTTGAATTTCGGAATGTAAAGAAAATATATAAGAGCGGAGAAGTGGAGATTCCGGCGCTCAATGGGACAGATTTTGAAATCGAAAAGGGAGAATTCTGCGTCATAGTCGGCGCCTCCGGAGCAGGCAAGACTACGATCCTGAATATTCTCGGAGGGATGGACGAACTGACATCCGGCGCCGTTTTTCTTGATGGGAAAGAGATATCCGCTTACGGGAGAAAGCAGCTGACGGAGTATCGCCGGTATGACATCGGATTTGTTTTCCAGTTCTATAATCTGGTCCAGAACCTGACCGCGCTGGAGAACGTGGAACTGGCGACGCAGCTCTCCCGGGAGCCACTTGACCCGGCTGAGGTGCTGAGGCAGGTCGGTCTGGGCGACCGGCTGAGGAACTTCCCGGCGCAGCTGTCCGGCGGCGAACAGCAGCGCGTTGCGATCGCAAGGGCGCTGGCAAAAAATCCGAAACTGCTGCTGTGCGACGAGCCGACCGGCGCGCTGGACTACCAGACCGGTAAGGCGGTCCTGGCACTTCTCTATGATACATGCCGCCGGAGCGGAATGACTGTCGTCGTGATCACGCATAATTCCGCGCTGACAGCGATGGCTGACCGGATCATCACCGTTAAGAGCGGCAGAATTGAAAAAATGTATTTGAATACGAACAGGGTGGATATATCTGAAATCGAGTGGTAAAGACCGCGCAGAAAGCGCATTGGCGGCGGTACAGTGCAAAGTGCAGTATGGGCAGTAGGACAGCGTAAGGAAATCGAGCTATGAAAAAGACGGGCAGAAAACCGCATACCATGCTGAAGCTGACGATTCGGGAGATTTTAACTACTTTCGGACGTTTTTTTGCCGTGTTCGCAATCATTGCCCTCGGGACCGGATTCTTCTCCGGGGTCCGGATCACGACCCCTGTCATGGTCAACTCTGTCGACGAGTACTATCGGGACAACCAGCTCTTTGACTACCGGGCGATTTCGACGCTCGGCTGGGAGGAGAGCGAAGTCGCACAGCTGGCCGGGGAGCCAGAAGTCCGCTCGGCGCAGGGCTCGTGGCAGTATGATGTCCTCTGTGAGACCGCGGACGGTACGACCGGAGTATATAAGGTGCACGCTATTACTCCGGGGATCAATGATCTGCAGCTCGTGAAGGGCAAGATGGCGACGGCTGCAAATGAATGCCTGCTCGATTTGAGGAACAACATGGGTCTTTCGATCGGCGATACGATTCATTTCTCCAGTGAGAACGATCCGGACACGCTCGATGCGTTCTCCGGCGACGCCTTTGTCGTGACAGGTTATATAGAGTCTTCTCTTTACATCAATTTTGAGCGCGGAACAACGTCGATCGGAAACGGGACGGTGCTCGGCTTCATGTATGTGCCGGCGCAGGCGTTCTGCGCGGAGCAGTATACAGAAATATATATGAAGCTCGATGCCGATCCCGTTATCTATTCGGACGAGTACGAGGAGCAAATGGATGATCTCCGCCCGGAATGGGAGAAACTTATTCAGGTCGCGGCGGATAATCGGTATCAGAGACTTTACGACGACGCAAAGCAGGAACTTCTGGACGCTCGGACGGAATTCGAAGATAAAAAAGCTGAGGGCGAGCAGGAGCTGAAAGACGCTGAGACTGAGCTGGCGGATGGCAAAAAAGAACTGGACGATGCGGCCAAAGAGCTTGCAGACGGAAAGAAAGAACTGGAAGATGCCGCCAAAGAACTCGCGGACGGCAAAGAAAAAATAGACGATGCGGAGAGGGAGCTGGCGGATGGCAAGGAGGAACTTGACAGCAGCGCAGAAAAACTCGCATCCGCCAAAGAGGAGCTCGACGACGCTGCGGTTTCGCTGGACGACGGTCTTGTTCAGATCGAGGAAGGTCAGATCGAACTTGAGGACGCCAAAGAGGAGCTGGACGCGGCCTGGGCCGAACTCGATGCCGGAAGAACGGAGCTTGACGATGCCGGCGCGGAGCTTTTGGTATATGAGGAGCAATTAGCGGCCAGCAATGAACAGCTTGAGCAGGCAAGGCAGCAGCTTGAGGAAGCGCAAAAAGTTCTCGAAGCGACAGGCGCTGAACTGTCGGCGGGAGAGGAACAGCTGAACTATGCCAAAGCCCAGCTCGCTGAGTCCGGCAGTCAGCTTGCGGAGACGGAAGCGCAGCTCGAAGCGGCGCAGACGGAACTGGATACCAGGCAGGCTGAGCTGGATCTGGCGGCGCAAATGGGTCTTTTGGATGAGGCTGCTTACGCCGCGGCGCAGGCCGAGCTCGCGGAAGCGGCCTATCAGATCGAAGCCGGCCGGCAGCAGTATGAGGCCGGTATGGCTGTCTACCAGGGGGCTCTGGCAGAGCTTGAGACGAAAGAAGCAGAACTGAACGCCGGGAAAGAAGCCTACGAGGCAGGCCTTGCGGAATACATGGCAGGGCTCGGCGAATATGAAGCCGGCCGGGCTGCCTATGAACAGGGAGCTGCGGAATTTGAAGCCGGGAAAGCTGCCTACGAGGAGGCTTCTGCGGAATATGAACAGGGCCTTGCGGAGTATATGGCGGGCCTTGCTGAGTATGAAGCGGGAGTTGACGCCCTCAGCGAGGCGGTGGAAGAGTACAACGACGGAGTCAGAGCTTACAACGACGGCCTTCAGGAATACAACGACGGAAAAGAACTCTATGAGCAGGGCGTAGCAGATTACGAATCAGGAGTGAATTCCCTGAGGGACGCCAAAAAAGAGTATGAGGACGGGAAAAAAGAATACGAGGACGGCCTTGCGGAATATGAAGACGGTCTTAAGGAGTATGAGGACGGCCTTGCGGAATATGAAGACGGATTGGCGGAATATGAAGACGCTAAACAGACCTTCCGGGATGAGATCGCGGACGCCGAGCAGGAACTTGAGGATGCGGAGAAAGAACTGGAAGACCTCGAAAAGCCGGACACATACCTTTTAGAGAGGACGACGAATATCGGCTACGCCTGCTTTGAGACCGACTCGCAGATCGTGGAACAGGTCGCTAAAGTCCTTCCGATCTTCTTTATTCTTGTCGCGGTCCTGGTCTGCATGACGACAATGACCCGTATGGTGGATGAGCGCAGAGGACAGATCGGCGTACTGAAGGGACTCGGGTATGCCCGGAGAGACATCATGATGACTTTTCTGGCGTATTCGGGAACGGCAGCGATACTTGGCTGCGTCGTCGGATACGCAGCCGGGATCATACTCTTCCCCAGTGTTATCTGGTATGCCTACGAGATGATGTATATCGGCATTCCGCTTCATTTTATCATTGACCGGAAGCTTGCGGCGGCGGTCTTCTTTGTCGCCATCGGTTCCACGCTGGGGACAACGTATCTGTCCTGCAGAAGCGAACTCATGGAACCGGCAGCAAGCCTGATGCGCCCGAAGGCGCCGAAGGCCGGCAAACGAGTCTTCCTGGAATACATTCCCGCCATCTGGAATCGCATGAAGTTCATGCATAAAGTGTCTGTCAGAAATATATTCAGATATAAGAAGCGATTCTTTATGATGGTGGTAGGTATCAGCGGATGCACGGCCCTTCTGGTGACGGGATTTGGTCTTAAGGATTCCATCGCTACCTTTGTGGATGCGCAGTATGACAATATTCAGATGGCGTCGGTGGAACTGGTCACGGATGAGATCCGTGAAGACGGGCTTCCCGGGGAGCTTGAGGACATGATGACCGAACTTGGAGCGTCCGGTTTTCTGTATCAGCAGTCCTCCTGGGACCTTCAGACAGAAAGCAAGGTCAAGGGAGTTACCGTGATCGTGCCGAACGACTGGACGCAGATCGATTCCTACTTCCGTCTCCGGACGATGGACGGAGAGGAAATCCCGGATCCGAAGCCAGGGGAAGCGCTGGTCAGCATCAGTGTTTCGGAGCATTACGGACTGCGCGTGGGAGATGAGCTTGTGCTTCGAAATGAAAAAATGGAATCCGTGCGGGCAGTTGTGGCCGGCGTGTTCGAGAACCACGTCTATGACTATGTGCTGATGTCCCGCGAGACAATGGAGGGTGCCGGCCAGGAGTATTACATCAACGGCGCGTACGTGAACTTTCCGGAAGACACCGATATTTATGAAGCCCAGGCCCGGCTCGCGGGCTGCGACAGCGTTGTCTCCGTCTCCGTCTTTGAGGATTTCCAGGCGCGTATTGCAAATATGATGTCCAGCCTTAACTACGTTGTTCTGCTGATCATCATGAGTGCGGCGGCGCTTGCATTTGTCGTCCTCTACAACCTGACGAACATCAACATTATGGAGCGGACCCGCGAGATCGCGACCGTTAAGGTGCTCGGTTTTTACCGTCGGGAGACATCGGATTATGTGTTCCGGGAAAATATGTTCCTGACGTCGATCGGCATGATCGTAGGCCTTGGCCTCGGCGTGCTGCTGCACAGCTTCGTGATCGATCAGATTGTTGTGGATCTTGTCTATTTCCGGAAGGAGATCACGCCGATGAGTTTCGCGTTCTCGATCCTGCTGACATTCTTGTTTACGTTCCTGGTGAACCGGGTCATGACATTCAAGCTCGATAAGATCAATATGGCAGAGTCGCTGAAGTCCGTCGACTGATCGCATTCGGAGGAGAGATCAAAGCTCCTTTATGCCTGCGCGGGCGCTCTGCGCTCGTATCGCATCCGAATGAGAGATCAAAGTTCCTTTATGTCTGCGCGGGTACTCCGTGCCCGTATGAATTCCGCGACGAGAGGAAAATCTTCTGAATTAACGTAGATGGAGTACCAGGTCAGGAACGAATGAATACGGATCTCTTCGTTCTTCTTGTCAAAGGTCAGTGACTTGATGTCTTCAAAGGCAGTGTGGGCGATCTGGCTGCCGCCCGCTGCCAGACCGGCGATCATGATACCGGGATTATGGCTGACCGCACCCGAAGCAGCTGTGAACATACCGATCGCTGAAAGTTTTGCCGCCTGATCGGCGGGCTGCGTCGTCGTAATGGAATGATCGTCCATGGTATAGATAAAAACATAGTTTCCGCCATAGAAGACAGCGACCAGGAAATAGATCACGATGGAGAGTAAAAAGATGCCGCCGGCTATCGCGAGCGTAAGGCCAAACTCCTCAAAGGAGCCGGAGAGAGTACTTCCGTTCGAATAGATGATGACAAGCATGGTGACGACCGGGAGAAGGCAGCAGATCGCCATCGCCTTCAGTACCGTCCGCAGTACAGATAAATTTTGGAACATCGGCAGACTGTAGATCCAGTGCCAAAGACCCAGTTCGTCCTGGTATACTCTTGTGGATTCTTTCATAGCATCGTCTCCTTCTGGGATGATTATTCGTGTACTTATTGTACTCCATTTTGGAGAAATTATCTTCACATTTCAAAGGGATGTCAGGAATCTTTATATGAATGTTCACGAAAAAAGGCGCGATGGAAAAGAACTAGGGGTAAGGGAACTGTGCCCTTTGCGAACCTGTGGAAGCAAGCGTGAATGAGTCGCGGAAAGCGGACAATGTAAAATATAGTTACACTGATTACAGGGAGGCTCTTCAAAACGAGGAGATAATCGAGACAGAAAAAGAAGGCGGGAAAAATGGAACGACATGTCAATGTAAAGGCGATCATAAAGGCAGCGGCGTATCTTGCAATAATTCCTTTTGTGGCAAGCATTCCGGGGTTTGCGGTCCTTTTTACCGGCGTGCCCTGGACGGTTCTTTTTGTCGTGCCGTCTGCTGCAGTCCTTATCTATGCTCTTTTTCGCAGGAAATTTGATATGAGATTCGCGGCAGTCTGCAATGGCGCCGCCTTTCTCATTCTGCTCATTTGCTTTACTCTTGTGATGATGATCGCCAAAGGTGCCGTCGAGGGCGTCGTGATCGGGTATTATTCGGTGCTGCTGTTTCCATTTGCACCGGTTATGCTATTGCTGATGCTCATGGGAGCCAACCTCATTTTATACGGCACCGCATTCCTTACATATCTGTCTGCCTTCTTTTATGCAGCTTATGTGTCGAAGATAAAGATCCGGAAAGTGTACGTCCCGGTGGCAATCTCGCTCTTATGCGCAGGCATATGCGGGTATCTCTATATGACGAGGCCTGCCGTGAAATACGCCGGGCATGGATTTCGTTACATGCACGGCTATTCAAGCACCGATTTTACGGATTACATGGTCTACAGCGAGAATTCCCGGCTGGTCACACTGGACCATCAGCCGTCTCTATTCATAGAAAATGAGGCGGACATGCCTGTCCTCGATGGAGCGGAAGCCTGTTATCCGCTGTATGCGGCCTATGCGAAGGCCTGCTATAAGGACATTGACGTTATAGAAAAAAAGTGGGCGGAAGCAGGGGAAGAACAATATTTGAACGGAAAAATCGTTTCCTTCACGAATACGATAAGAGGGTTTGACCGTCTTGTGTTCTGGGGAGATGAATTAGATAAGTACGGTGATGCGGTCGACATGTTCTTTGGTGCGAGACCGTCTGCCGACCAGCTGGAAATGGCTGCGGATATGGGCGTGGAACTTGACATTACGCCGATCGGGAAAGAAGCGTTCGTCTTTTTTGTCGAAGAGGATAACCCGGTAAATAATCTTACGAGCGAGCAGCTGCGGGCGATCTACCACGGAGATATCACGAACTGGAAGGAAGTCGGAGGAAAAAATCAGGTCATCCGGGCTTTTCAGAGGCCGAAGAATTCAGGCTCCCAGACGATGATGGAGTATTTCATGGGCGACGTTGCGCTGAAGGAGCCGCAGACCTACGAGATGGTGGATGCCATGGCAGGCGTCATAGACAGAGTTGCCCAGTATGCCCACGAAGACGGGGCGATCGGTTACTCCTTCCGGTATTTTCTCGAGGGGCTGCAGCAGGAAAAGCATGTCAAGATCCTGTCGATCGACGGCATCTATCCGTCGATCGAAAACATTGAGAATGCCGCCTATCCGCAGACCGGCTATGTCTGCCTGATCACCCGTAAGAACGAGACGAACCCGTATGTGCAGAAGATGAAAGAATTTATTCTGTCGGAGGATGGCCAGTACATTATGAGACAGGTCGGATACGCCGGTCTGTAGACAAAAGAGGCGGCAATGCCTCAAATTCGGCCCTCGTCAATGAGAGGGGATTTCCTTTATAAGTGAGTTTAAAAGGGGGTGTCGCATCAATGCGACAGCCCCTTAAATGCATAGCTGTGAGCTGTTTAATACAGCTTCGCGCCCGCCGGAAGCGCATCGCTCACGATCATGAGATTGAGCTTTTCAACGCCGTCCTCCTTGTGGACAGCGCTCAGCAGCATGCCGCAGGATTCGACGCCCATCATCTGCCTCGGCGGAAGATTTACGATGGCCACCAGCGTCTTGCCGATGAGTTCTTCCGGCTCGTAGAATTCGTGAATTCCGGAGAGGATCGTGCGGTCTGTGCCCGTACCGTCGTCCAGTGTGAACTGGAGGAGCTTTTTGGACTTCTTGACCGCGACGCAATCCTTGACTTTTACAACTCTGAAATCAGACTTGCTGAAAGTCTCAAAATCGACGGATTCCTCAAAGAGCGGCTCTGTCTCGGCGTTCTCCGGAGCGACTGCCTTCGGGGAGACCGGGACTGCCGGCGCAGCTTCTTCCGCAGCTGTTTCTGCACCTGCATCTGATGTGCCTTTGCCGCCTAAAGTCTTCATCGTCGGGAAAAGAGCGACTTTCTTTCTTACCCGTTCCATATGGGTACATTTTGATACATTTAAGCAACATTTTTGATTTTTAGTCCCTTTTTCCTGTCCATAGAAGTCCATAGAAGACCACAAAAATTATGTCATTTTTATGTCATACGGGCTTTATATGTCAGGGATACCCCTATAAAAGAGATACCGTTCCAATATCAAGTTCCAGTTGCAAATGTCAATATACATCGAGTTTGTTGCCGAGTGACCGAATCGCTTCCTGTTTCGTCTTGTCGGTCGCCTCCGCATAAATATCCAGCGTCGTCCGGATATCGGAATGCCCCATGATATCCTGGACCGCCTTCAGATTGTTCTCACGCTCACAAAGCCTCGTGCAGAACGTGTGCCGCATATGGTGACAGCTAAAATGCGGGAGAAGCTTCGGCTTTCTTTTCGCTTTGGCTGCGGCAATGATTTCCTCGGCATTGTATTCCTGATAGACCCTCTTAATCGCGCGGTTGACGCTCCCCTGGTGGAGCACGCCTCCGTAGCGGTTGCAGAATACGAATCCCGTCATCCCGTCTACTTCAGCCGTACACTTGCCGTTCTTCTTCTGATAGGCTTTCTCCTCTTTGAAAGCCTTGACGACCGCATCCATCATCGGAATCGTGCGTTCCCCAGATAACGTTTTTACTGTCGTGATCCTCGGCCTGTACTTACCGTCATCGCCGTTCGAATAGACCAGGCTGTGATTGATGCTGATCTCATTCTTTTCAAAATCAATATCCTTCCACCTGAGCCCGCAGCATTCCCCGATGCGCATCCCCGTCCCTAAAAGCACGATGAACAGGGGACACCAGTGGCTGTACTGCGGATGCTTCGCCGCAAAATCAATGAAAATCGTTTCCTGTTCTTCCGTGAGGGCATGGCGTCCGCCCCTGTCCCACAGCTTGCTCTTCTTGATCTCAGCCATCACGCCATCGGTCGGGTTCTTGCGGATGATATCGTCCCTCACCGCCACCGCAAAGACGGGGTGGAGCAGGGTATGGATATTGTCTATCGTCATCGTTTTCACACCGTACTGGTTAATCAGTTTCGCATAGAAAGCCACGATATCCGTATATTTGATATCACGGATAACCTTTTTCCCGATCGTGTCACGGACGAAATGGTTATACATATAATTGTAATTCGCCCGCGTCGTCTCCTTGAGGTTGTACTTCAGGGACATATAACGGTCAAAAGCCTGATTCAAGGTCGTATGCCCCGCCACGTAGGACTGGATATTGTCCATGAAATCCTTCGTCAGTTCATCCTCTTTCTCCCGGAGTTCCTTCAGCGTCTTGGCATAAATCGTGCGGTTTTCGCCGGTGCTGTCCCTGTACTGGAATATGTAGCAATCCCTGTCCTGCCTGTATCCTTCTCCTTTTCTGAACTGCCGTCCTTTCTTGTCTTTTCGAGCCATTTTCCTGCCGCCTTTCATTCATACTTAAAAATTAAGGCGGAAGCTGTTTTCCTCAAGACTTTTCTGGTTTTTCGTACTTGTCAAGCTTGCCGATCTTTTCCCAGAAAGCATACATGAGTGTGTCCGTAACCGAACGACCGTGTTCTGCAGCATAAGAATAGAGTTCTTCTTTCTGCTCTGGCGTAAGACGCAGATAAACCCTCTCGGTCCTTGGATTATCTAATTTTGGTCTACCCATCTTTGCCATAATGAATCCCTCCATTGATTATATGCATATTATAGTTATTGTCGTCCATCAAGTCAACACTCTATTTCCTCTCGGAATCAATTTCTTCCGCCAGTATGTCTCATACCCAGAATGTTTCCAGATACTCCTCAAAGATCTTCGTGTTCACCAGTATCAGTCTGTTAATCTTGTAAACCGCATGGGCATCCGCCGCCAGCTTCATAAACGTGTGCTTGCACATCGAATACATCTCGGCTCCTTCATCGTATCGGACATAGATTTTGTCCTTTTTATTCTTCTCTGTCTTTTCCATAAAACCATCCTTTCTGTATTCGTTCATCATTTGGGGTGGAACAGGAGAGGGCAGAGGAGTACTTCCCACTTATCAATAATTGTCTGCTGATTCAGCAAACATAATATTCAAATGTCAGATCCTCCGCCTTCTCGCACACTATTAGTACCCTCTACTTCTTATCCGTGTGAAACCGAAAAACATGACGTGCCATTTAAAACTTTTTGAATAAATATTCATAGGCCTGCCGGTAATTCTCAATTCCCTCCTCTGCAAGGTACTTGCGCAGCTTCTTACGTGCGCTTTTCTTCAGTCTCTGGGCATGTCGCTCCGTCACACCCATCATTGCAGCCGCTTCACGAACCTTATATCCAGTCAGGGCAACAAGAATCATCACTTCACGTTCCCGCTTCGTAAGAACCGAAAGCATATCTTCGACTGTGACTTTTGAAAGAACCTCCTGCTCAACATTGGTTTCCTGATCCACGAGATATGAATCCAAAGGCGTTTCAAGTCCTTCGAGATCCGAAAACAAGATCTCCCTGTTCATGTACTGCTCATGTTCGAGGTATCTCGCCTTGCGGTAATCCTTCCATAGTGCAATTTGCGGGGGCTGGCGGTCGCAGATGCGGTTGCCAACGGTCGTAGTGCGGACGCCCAACGGTCGGCCGGCGGCAGCCTGACGCCGACCATTGGTTAACTGATTGAATTATATTTTATTACTCTTCTTTCTTAGATTCGATCATAACTGTATAGTGCTTTGTTGCCCTCTTTTCGATGGCATCCGCAGCAATCTCATCATTAAGGATCATCACTTTCCAGTTCTGAGGCATTCGCTGTGAGCAAACAATGGTACTTTTAAGTGCTTCGGCCCTTTTGTTCAGGATCTCATGCAGGACCTTGACCTGCCTCTCATCCGTGATTGAGTGCAGTAGAAAGTCATCCAGTATTAGCAGATCCAGTTTGCACAGATGCTTCTTGCGTTTATTGTACTTGGCTAAATTCTGTTTCTTGATATCGCTGAGCTGCTCTATCAATTCCCAGTACAATAATACTCGACCGAAAAATCCGTGCAGGCAGCAATGCCCATTGCTTTAGAAAGGTATGTTTTCCCGCTGTTTGAAGCACCAAGAATGCATATATTCATGCCATTACGAATGTAGTTGCCGGTGCTCAGTGTTTTTACGACCCCTTCCGGAACATAAATCCGATCTGCTGAATCGACACAGTTACTGAGCTCCTGCGGGCACCCGGATAGATGTGCAAACTTCAGCCTGGATGTGTAACGACGATTGATGAAAGCATGGTATTCCGGTTCAATCAGTTTTGTGAGCAGTTCTACACGATCTATCTCAAGGAATTCTGTTGTATTGTACAGCTCATCAAGGGTCTCGGCTGTCTTTTTCATTCCAATGGTCATGAGTTCATCGACAATGGGGTCAATTGCCTGGGCTGTTGTAGATATCTTCACAGCTTGCTCACCCCCTCCCCGTCAATGAAGCCGGCCTCATCAGGATTATCCTTGTCCAAAAGGCTTTTACTCTTGGACAGAAGCGTATTTATGTCGGAAGCTCTGCTTGGTCTCGGGATTCCGCCCCTTTCAGTGACGGTATCTTTACTGCTTGTTGAAGGGGTGATGCCCAGTTCCTCTGAAACTGCGCTGATTGTGTTCTTGATGTATGAGTAATACGGCCGGTTGACTTCCAGTGCTCTATGGCAGCATTCTTCGAGCACTTTCTTACCATACTTATCCTTGTAACCAAGAATGCCGACGCAGAGCCGGTAGGTCTGTACCTCGAGCTCTTTACTGGCCAGGACCTGTTTGACAACTTCTACAGTATTGGGGCCGACCTCCATCGCTTTCCCGATAAAATACGGTCCGCTCCAAGAGCGATAGGATGAAAAATGCTTCGGAAGATGACTGACATCTGTTACATGCTGCCCCTTATAACGAGCCCTCTGATGCTCACAGATGAACTGGCCGCCTTTGCTGTAAATCTTGACAATGCTGGTCGTCGCCTTAATGAGCACATCCCTGTGCAAATATGCTTTATCTACGCTATAATAAGCATTGTCAAAGCGTACGTGAAATGCCAAGACAGGCAAAATGCAAAGTCAGGGGTTTTGATGGCGTGTTTTCAATGTTTTTATGAAAGTGGCTTTACATTTTGCCTACGATATCAAAGTGATTTAAGCCACTCTATAAGCGACCTATCCGTTTGCCATAATGGAATATCTGTACTTGTAATGCTTTGGCAAGCCTTTTCAATCGCTTTGCGTTTTTGTTCACTATCACAGCGGGCATAGATTTCAGTGGTAGAAATCTCGCTATGGCCTAAAAAATCACGTATATATATCAAAGGAACACCTGCTTGGAGCATATGCATGCTTTTGCTATGGCGGAAGCCATGTGGCGAAACGGTACCGGATATAAGTTCCGGATGTTCTGATCTGGCTTTTTCAACATATTTGTTGAGAATATAAGTGATCCCTGCCCGCGTTAGTTTTTCATGCTTACGGTTTGAAAACAAGGGTATTCCTTTTTCGCCATTATATCCTGCGTGATATATTCCGATATACTTGGACAACAGATCTGCCGTTGGCTTCATAAGTGGGATGACACGTGTTTTATTCCCTTTTCCCGTAAGTCTCAGTGTATATGGCCTTTGTTTTCGGAAGTCACCAACACATAGGTCTGCGATTTCCTGGACGCGCGCAGCACTGTCGTACATGGTGCTCAACAAAGCAAGATCGCGGAGTCCTTCCCTGGTCGAAATGTCAACGGCATCGAGAACTGCCTTTATACCCTCTACTGTAAGGTATTCCAAAGTATGTTCCGGCTCCTTTTTTCTGGGTATCGATAGTATCTGCTGACATTGGTAACTGTAATCCGGTGTCTGTGCCTGTATATATGAAAAAAGAGATTTAATCGCCGCAAGTCTTATATTCCGGGTGGAAGCACTGGAATGTCTTGCTGTTTCTAACCAGTTCAGATATTCGACCACCACATCCTTGCTGACCAGAGGGATGTCTACGGCTTCCGGTTTCAGTCCATTGGCTTCTTGCAAGTACCTTAACAGCAGGATATATGCGTCCCTCTTGGAAGAGATCGTGTTATGGCTAACGCCTTTAGTGCCAGGCAGATATTCCGTCAGATAGGAACTCATGTACCGTGCAAAAGATGTCGGTTTCATAGGCCCACCTCCGGTATGGCCTGTGCACAGAGGGACTCCACAGCATCAATTATCTCCGGGTACACTTCAGCAGTCATCTTGAGGTACTGGCTCGTTGCAGTTATGGATTCATGTCCCATATACACCGACAACACCGGAAGCATGTTTGTCAGATCCATCCCTGTCCTGGATGCTTTCTGCAATACATGGCAGCAATGCGTGTGGCGGATATCATGAATCCTTGGCCCGTATCCTCTCCCGGCATGCTGGATCCCGGCAGAGACTAGGAGTTCACGGAAACGCAGGTAGACATTATGATGGGAACAGGGCTCACGCGTAATACCTATGAACAAGTATTCCTCTGTATTATATTTGGGATGCATGACAGAACAATACTGTTTTAGAATCTCAAGCATGCTTTCAGAGACCGGTATCAGACGATCCTTGTTAAATTTTGCGGCTTCTATCATTAACGTCCCGTTCACTAAGTCTACATGTTTCAGCTTGAGATTGAGGGCTTCCATGATCCTTACGCCTGTGCAATACAGTAACCGGATCAGAACCGGCATTACAAGGTGCATCGTGGAATGACGGTTAGGATAAATCTGATTGCTGGCGCTGAATATCTGATCGATCTCCTCATGTGTAAATATGTAAGCGGAGTACTTCGATTTTCGTTGTCGTATGTATTCAAGGTTCACCGGGATGTATGCATCATATCCCAAAGTATTCAGGTACAAGGATAACTGCCTTATGCAGCTGACCCTTTGCTGAAAATAGCTCCTATCTGCTTCATATGGCTTTTTCGTGCACCAGGCATCCATCAGTTCCTTTGTAAGTTGCGGTGTTTGAACATCCATAGAGCAGCATAGCTCGTCAAACTTTTTCAGGTAGGCGACCTCTGTTACATATTTATAGCCGGCAGCACGTTTATATTCGATGAAATCTACTATAAGGGACGCGAACACGCTGTTAAATTCATTAGTACTCATACACGCACACCTCCCATCCACACTCCAGTCAGATCTGGGACGTCAAGGGCCAGGGGCCGCAGGTGGTGCATGTCAACTTTTAGATAAATCTTCGTCGTATCCGTTGTTGAATGGGATAATGCCTCTGAAATAACAGGAAGTGGGGTCTCGTTCTCGAGCATGGATGTAGCAAGGGTTGTCCTTAAAGCATGAGGACCATGTCTTCTTCCCGGGTTAACAATGATGTCTGCATCCCGGAACGCTTTTGTAACAATGCTGTACATTGTCGCCGGATTGATCTTAGTGTATGGAGCCTGCATTCTTAAGAATACATGGCTGTCTGATGAAGCAGGCCTGACTTCTTTCAGGTATTTAATGATCGCATTTCCGACATCTGCAGTCAATGGAAGGACAGTTGCTTTCCCTGTCTTCTGCGTAACGAATTCAATAGTACTTTTTTCCCAGTGGAGATTTTTGAATTCCAGTCCGCAGATATCAGAGGCTCTCATCCCCAACTGTGCGGCCATTAATACCATTGCGTAATTACGTATCCCAACTGCGCCGGCTTTATTTAAGGAGTCAAGCATTGTTTTTATTTCTGACTGATTGTAAACAGATGGTATCGTTTTCCTGCATCTGACTTGTAGGATAGCCGAGGAATAATCCGCATCAAGGATACCTTCTCGATGCAGATACTTTGCCAGCTGGCGTAAGGTGGCTGTTGCACTTTTCAGCGTAGGAAGGTTTTTGCTGGCTGACATCCATTTCATAAAGTCCTGAAAAGTACGCGCTGTTATACTGGCAAAATCATCGATTTCTGAAACATCAAGATATTTCGAAAAATGATTCAGTGTATATATGTCCCGGTTTATAGTAGAAAGAGCATAATCATGAGATTTCCTTTCATTTAAGAACGATGAGAACACCGGCTCAAATGGATCATGAAAATCACAGGGCCAATAATCCTTTTTCCTGTAAAAACTTTTGCCTTCAGCACAATATATCAGGATTAGAACTGCTCGTTTTCGCCGCTTATCAATCGGCCTGAGCTGGGCAAACGCCATCTCGTCTGATATGCCGTATTTTTCTTTTAGGAACAGGAGTCCGGTCTCGCGGCTAAAGTTATAGTTCTTATCCGAAAGATATTTTGTTAACGCGTTCCATGTATGGGAGAGCTGATCAATATATGTTCTTGATATATCATCGGCCTCCAATGATTGAGTTGCTGTCTGGATCACCTCCGTGATAGATACTTGTTGGTTCATGTAATCCTCCTTTCTGGCTGTTTATTAAAACCAGAGTATAGAGGATAAAATGTAAAGTAAACCACTATGTAAATACGAAGAAAGCGGTATATCTAGCCGTTACTTTACATTTTGCCTAGCTTGGCATTTACAATATAATGTACAGCTTTACATTATACGTGAAAGTCGCTTGATACCTTTGCCATTTTCCTCTCCGTGTACTGGTAATGCACGGAGGGGAGTGGCATGAGATCCTGCTTTTCTTCTTCCCAGTAATAGTTCCTGGAATGCTCCTTATTCGTAAAGGGTTTATCGTTCAGCTTGTCGATTTCTTCCCAGAGATCGGCGTTAAAGTCTTCAAGGCTAAAATACTGCCGCTCTTCAAGGACATGGAAAAGACCCTGTTCAAGGATCTTCACAGCGCCCTCAACATGGCTCTTGAACCGGGGGCTTCGTACTTTTGCGGGAAGAATTGCGGTTTTGTTGTGTTCCGCCCACTCGGCATAATCCTGATTGAGTTCCGGATCGATCCAATCCTTGTTTGCGATGACCGCCTGCTTACAATTATCCGGAACAACAATTGCGGGAACGCCTCCAAAGTAATCAAGGGCATGGTTGTTTACCTTGATCCACTCAGGCTCTTTCGTGGAGAGCATCCCCTCTGCGTAGATCCTTTGGCTGTAAGGCAGGATCGCGACAAAAACAACGATCACCCGTGCCTCTCCGGTAAGACGGTCAACCATGTGAAGCGTATTACCGGCAAAATCAACCTCCATTGACTGTCCGCTGTAAGCAATCATTGTCAGAGTAACGTCATTGGCGTCGCACCAGTCACCAAACTTTTGGCAGTACTGCCTATAGGAATAGGCCTTCATCCCCTGCCTGGCACAGGATCTGGAATACTGGTTCCAAAGGAAAACGAGGGTCATGTTTTTCCGGGTGGTCATCTGTTTGTGGACCTCGGCGTAATCCGGAAGCTCGTATCTTTCGTCGCGGCCGGTGCCACCTTCATTCTCTCCATACACCAGCGCGAAGATCCCGTCGTTGGTGATTCCTGCTGGAAGTGGAAAGGAAACCTTATCCGCCTTTTCAAAGGCCTTCAGGAATCCGTTCACACCAGACTTGCTGGCGTTGATCTGGGCGGCGATCTCTGCTCCGCTCATGTGCAATACATAGTGTTTAATGATGATGCTCTTGTAGTCTAATCTCATGGCTACCTCCTTAAAAACTGTCTCCACCTTCTTCATGGTGGGCTGGTCTAATTATGGTAGCCACAGGATTATGAGTCAAAGAAAGAACGAATGGCTTCGCTGACTATTTCCGGCCGCTCTTGCTACGCATCGCGACCGTTAGCTAGCGCACCGCGGCCGTTTTGCTCCGCAAAACCGGCCGTTGGAGACCGCCATATGCACATAGTGCCTTGAGTTCATCCTCCGTAAGATGCTCATAATGCGTTTTGCTCCATTTGTCATAAAAATTATGTTTCCTTTCGTTATCCATGATTATCCTCCGATCAATTTGAAAGTTTTCAGTTACGTTCCAAATCGACCGGTTCATGGATACCTGGCATAATATGGGCAGACGGACCACATATAAAAACCTCCGTGCAAATGATCGTCTCGGAGGTTTTCGCGTTTTATGCATCAAAAAAAGCCCCAGCAGGGTGCAACCTGCTAAGGCTTTCAATGTATCGCTATCTATTCAGTTTTTTTGACGCTCTACTCCGAGCATAACATAGTGTAGCATGGAGAAGTGCCTGTGTCAGTGCCAGAAAAGAAGCAAAAAGTGCCATATAATCATTATGAATAACGAGTGTAATACCATACTCATTGAGAAGCATCAAAATATTTCACATGTCCTTCAACTATATAGCTGTACCGATCAGTTTCTTTATAGTTATAATAAAATACGCCTTTCCACCTACTAATCCGATATATCGGTATGTGATAATCTCTTAATCTCTCGTTTATTCCATAAACTCCATCCAGACATGACATCATTAATATAGCTTCAGTGTCTTTTGTCACACCGAGACTCTTTTTCATACCATCTGAATTTCTTATACAGCCCATATTAGTCCCAGTATTAATAATATAATAAGAGTTTTTTATCCCTTCATTCTTTAAGTATTCTGACAACCTAATACACTCTTTTTGTATAGCTGGACTAACATTTTTTTCTTTATCAAATATCCAATCACCGTTTTTTAACGCTAAGGACTCATTCATGCAACCGCCACATCCAATTATTAAAACATTTCTATACCTGCCCTTAACAGTATTTAATATCTGTTCATATGAACATACTTCACTGTATTTTCCCATTGCTTTATCTCATTCCATAGGTGTGATTTTTGACTTCTCTTTGACTATGTATCTTGAACCCTTTTCATCCTTATAATAATAGGACAATCCTCCTTTAGTTTCAGTAATACACATTATATTATATTTCGGCAGTTTCTCTCTTAAAGCATACAGCCCAGAAAGGCATGAAAGCACTAGTATTATATCTGGTTGATTGTTCCCCTGTAATCCATATCTACAATCATCCACATTTTCCATGCATAGAAATCCCTTAACACCTTCATAGTACTTTATTTCTACTGTATAATGATGATCACATAAGAGCTTCTTTATTCTGTCCAGTTCAACAATTGTCGCATACGGGATCTCCGTTCCATCCTTACAGATACACATCCCCCCATCATATGCAAGAGATTCATTCATGCATCCCCCGCAGCCTATAACTAAAATATTATGACAATTGTATCTTGACACTAATTTCAATATAGCCTCATTGTTTATGACTTTACTATAGACAGGCATAATAAAACCTTTCACAGAAAAATAAACTGCAACACAAAAAAATACCAATAAATAGTGAAATATTATTTAGTGTTTGCTGAACGGATAATTCCGCTCCTGAAAATCCCCATAAATACTGGGAAAACGCTGAATTACAAGTGTATATCTGGTAAAATAGATGCAGGGTTTTACGCCTTCGGACACCAAATATCCTGCATCTGAGGAGCCAGATATGTATCGCAATACAAATGATGGACAGACCAGCATCTATGATTTTATCCTTCCCTTCGGCGGTCATTTGAAAGAAGATAACCGCTGGGTTCAGCTCAGAAAACATATCAACTGGGACATAGTCGATGAGGAATACCGGCGTCATTTTAAAAACAAAGTGACCGGCCAGGAAGCATATCCATCATCAGTTGCCTTTGGTTCGCTCTATATCCAGCGCCGCCTGAACCTGACGGACCGCGAACTGGTTGAACAGATCGCGGAGAACCCGTACATGCAGTACTTCATTGGATATAAGGAATATCGCAACGAAAGGCCGTTTGACCCGAGTCTTCTTGTCACATTCCGGAAGCGCCTTCCTGAAGAAGTCATGAGCAGGATCATTGAAAGATCGTTCATTGAGTCCGCGAAAAAAGACAATGAAGACGAAAGTGATAACGATGACGATTGCGGTTCCCCCGGGAGCGGAGGGGGTACTGGAGCAGGTTCCAAAGAGCCCGAAAACAAAGGGACTCTGATCATAGATGCCACATGTGCACCTGCTGATATCGCATTTCCGACAGATCTTGAGCTGTGTGACAAAGCCCGGCGATGGACAGAAACCATACTTGACCGGTACTGGATACTTTTCGGCTCATTGAATGAGCGGAATGAAAAGCCCAGGACCTACAGGGAGACTGCCCGCCGGAGATTCCTGAAGCTCAACAAACGCCGTAGGAAATCGATAAAGAAGATCCGGAAAGAACTCCGTTATCAGCTTGGGTGTATCCGCCGTAATCTCAACTATATTGAGGCGTATGCCATTGAATACGGGCTGGACTGTCTGTTCCGCGTCCAGCGGGAGCGCCTGCTCACAATCGTCGAGTTCTATGGCCAGCAGAAAGAAATGCTGGATACAAAAACACACAGGATCGCGGATCGTATTGTGAGCCTGTCACAGCCATGGGTCAGGCCGATTGTAAGAGGCAAATCAAAAGCACCTACAGAATTCGGAGCGAAAATATCCGTCAGTGTTGTTGGTGGCTATACCTTCATCGACAGACTCTCATTTGATGCCTACAATGAAGGTGAAGCATCCGAGTTTGAACGTGTTGTCGAAATGTACCGCAGTCGCTTCGGCCATTATCCCGAACGCATTCTGGCGGATAAGATCTACCGGAGCAAAAGCAACCGTGCATTCTGCAAGAGCCATGGTATCCGCTTGTCAGGACCTAAACTTGGACGTCCCGGTAAAAACCATGCGGAGGAAATACGCCAGGAGCTGCTGGAACTCGGGGAACGCAACGCTGTCGAAGGTAAATTCGGAAACGGAAAACGCAAGCTCGGTTTAGCATTGATCATGGCAAAGCTGCAGATAACTACGGGATCCATGATCGGGATGGATATCTTTATCCTCAATATGGAAAAGAAGATGCGGTGGAGCTCTTCTTTAATTTGCGCATTTTTGGATATCCTTATGAGCCGGCGATATCCATGTAAAAAAAGGCTTACAGCAACTATGATTTCAGGATGTTATGCGGCGGTATAGGTACCGTTCAGCATGCCCTATTTAATCTTTATAACTCTCTTTCGTTCCCCTACTTTGATCTTCCTATGGAATAATAATCACCTCGTTTACAAATAGTAGCGGAAGAACAAGAGGAAAAACCAAAGATTTGTATAGTCTCAACTATAAATATATTAAGCCATCTCAAAAATAGACAAATACATATTAATAGTTATTTTGTATATGGACTATCTTCGTTCACCCCAAATTCTATAAGGTAATTTTTCCCACAGGAATTGCATTGCTCACAACAAATCGGGCAACCACCTTCACAAATATCTACTAATTTACACGATCTACAGTTCGGTAATAAATAATTCTTTTCTCTAAAGTCTTTGAATAAGTTTGTATTATTCCATATATCAACTAAAGGAAGCTCCAAAATATTGTATCTTGTATAATTGGGGTCTGCACCACATCTTGATACATTTCCTTCCATACTAACAGCTATTCGGCTTTTCCCTTCTGGGCATCCATACATGTACTTGCGAAAAATAGGATTTATGTAGCACAAAGGATAAGGATCCTCTACCCGAATCTCTAAACCATATAGTTGTTCGAGTCTTTTTGCCTGCTCTAAAGCAATATTTACTTGCTTATAATTGAGTGACCATACATCTTTTCCAGATGCACGACCATACCCTAAAATCCTTTGAAACAAAACTCCGCTTACATTCACTCCACTCTTAAGAATTGCTTCTGTTATCTGAAATACTTTATCA
>JAZRKZ010000118.1:0-3125 GCA_045646565.1 Lachnospiraceae bacterium | reverse complement strand
AGTTCTAAGGCTTGTGCAAATAAATGCCGCATAACACTTGCAAACATCTATGTTGGTCGCTATCATAAATCATACATCTTGAAGTCAACTTTAACTCAAGCAGTTATTAAAAATTATATTTAAAAATTTATGAAAATCAGGAGAAGTCATGACATATACTATTACCGATCTGTCAAAGAAATTCAGTCTGCCGGCCTCGACCATCCGTTACTATGAGAAAATCGGTCTGCTTGAAAATGTTGAACATGTAAATTCACGCAGGCTCTATAACGATTCGCATATAGACCGCTTATACGCGATAGAATGCTTTAAAAAAGCGCTTCTCCCGCTGGATAAGATCCGGCTCTTCTTTACCTATGAAAAAGATATGGAGGCAAATGCCGATAAGATCCTCGCCATGATGAATGCACAGGAAGCGAAAACGCTGGAGTCATTGGAGACTCTGCAGGCGGGACTTATTCACCTGCAAAAAAAGATCCGCTTTTACACTATGGTAAGCGAATCTTTAAAAAACAAGTCTCCCCTTCCAAAGTGGGAAGACGTCGATCTGTAAGCGCCGGACCGCCAGGATCGGCGGCCGCAGGAACCGGAGTCTGATCCGACTATTACATATATCCGCAGGGCTCCTTTTCGGGGCCTTCCTGTCCGGATACATATCTTGCCCGGAACGCCATGTTTATCTCTCTCAGCTCGCGCTTACCGTCGATATAGTCCTGATACATATCCGCAAGACCGGCTGCGCACCCATCACAGGAACCGTTGATATTTCCAAGCGACTCGGCAACAATCTGCTCACGCTCTTCCCTTGTTGTATCCTTGATCAAATAACTGTTCATTCCGCTTCACCTCACAAACAAACTCTTCAAAAATTCTCAAATATCTCCCTCTATGAAAAAGCTCCTGCCCCCGCTCTCTGCAAGACACGATGTAAATGCTCCTGTCTCCGCTCTCTGCAGGGCAGAACGCTTCTCCATACCCCCGGCAGGCGGCTTTGCGCGCACCGCCTCCCACAGAAAATAATAACAAACTAAGCAGAAAATACCAACCATTGTTTGCGGATTGGTTTTGGGTTTATTTGCCGAACATCAAAATCTCCGGCCGAAAGGTCCCTTCCTGTTTTCACCTTGACACATCCAACAGTTTAACTTATCATTTTAGTGAACTTTAACCTCATACTGCATACCCTTCGGTGCAGAATCAAAGGAGGACGATCATGAACTTTGGAGAAAAAGTCAAGGCGCTTCGTACCGGCGCACATATGTCACAGGCTAAGCTTGCTTCCATTCTCGGCGTGTCCACACGTACCGTTCAGAGTTATGAAAAGGGAGAGAGTTATCCAAAATACAGATCCATCTACGCAAAACTCGCGGAAGTCTTCGAGGTTGACCAGAATTATCTGCTGACAGAATCGGAATCTTTTATTACCGCAGCCAATGAACAATATGGATCCAGAGGAAAAAGAGAAGCCGCGGAGCTTATTGAGGATCTGACCGGCCTGTTCGCCGGCGGCGAGCTGGATGAGGAGGACATGGACGCGATTATGTATGCCGTGCAGAAAGCATATATACACGCAAAAGAGGCGAACAAGAAGTTCGCCCCTAAAAAATATCTGCACGATGATCAAAAAAAGAACTGATATAAAATCATCTTGAACAGAACGTATGTTTGTGAGATAATGACCCCGAGCGGACCGTTTGGAGCGGTCCCGGTTTGGAGGTTAATGGACAGATGCCGGTCATGGACGATGATAAGATCATACGGGCCGCAAGAAAATACGCCCGGAAATATGGCACGACCGATCCGGAGATCCTTGCAGGTAAGCTTAGGATCACCGTCAGCGAAGAGGACTTCCCTTCGCTGAAAGGCATGTATATCGTCATTAAGCGGAATGTCTTTATTATGCTCAACAAGGACCTGGACCCGGTCATGCGGAGAATCGTCCTGTTCCACGAACTGGGCCACCACGCCCTTCATCGAAAAGAAACACAGGCTTTCAGGGAACTGAGCCTGTTCTCCAACATGGAGACCAACCGGATGGAATACGAGGCGAACCTGTTCGCCGCAGAGCTGTCGCTCCCGGATGACGAGATCCTCGAATACATCTATGAGGGTCGTGATGTGGCCTTTATAGCGGCGGCTATGCAATCAGATGTGAACCTTGTGGCGTTGAAGGTGAAGATCCTGAACCGCCGGGGACACGAATTCCGGCTGCAAGCCTACCGCAACAAATTCCTGAAATGACACAGCTCTGTTCAGGCAACTGTAATAGCCGCATATCTTTCAGAATTGATGATCTTTTCCATCGCCGCTGCTTTTTTCATGCCCCTGTGCTTTTACGGAATCCGGTTCGGACCCGTCAAAATGCATAATTCCCGTTCCGGAACACGGGAACCGCGGTCCCGTCTTTTAAAATGCCGTCTACATTCATGTCGGCCGTACCGATCATGAAATCCACATGCTGCATCGAATCGTTGGCCCCGTGGGCCGCAAGCTCCTCTTTGCTCATCTCTATGCCGCCCACAAGGTTCTCCGGATAAGCCCTTCCGAGTGCCAGATGGCAGGCTGCGTTCTCATCATACAGCGTATTGAAGAACAGGATCCCGGACTGCGAAATCGGAGAATCGTAGGGAACAAGCGCGACTTCACCGAGATACGATGACCCCTCATCAAAGCTCAGAAGCTGCGCTAATGCCTCTTCCTCTTTCTCGGCGCCGAACTGGGCAGCTTTCCCGTTCTCAAAGCGCAGCCAGAAGCCGTCAATGACCTTGCCCTCATAGTCCAGCGGCTTTGAAGCGTACACTGTGCCGTTTACTCCCGTTCTTAGCGGCATGCAGAAGCACTCTTCCGTCGGCATGTTCGTGTCAAAGAAAATCCCACCCGGCGTCGTGCTGCCCCCGGCGATCCAGATGTGATCCTTAACAAGTTCGACATAGAGATCTGTTCCGTTCCCGGCGGTAAAGTGCAGCTTTTCAAAGCCGAATTCGTTCATTTTTGATGCATGTTCAAGCATCCCCGCATCGTGCTTATTCCACTCCTCAATGGGGTCATTATCTTCCGTGACTCTTGTCACTGCAAATATCGCATCGCCCAGCTTCTCATATGCTTCTTTTTCCTCGAGCTCGGGA
>JAZRKZ010000117.1:0-2336 GCA_045646565.1 Lachnospiraceae bacterium | reverse complement strand
TTATTTTGATCATATAAGCCTGTCACCGGCTGCCTGCAGGTGCGTCCGCAGACTGACCTTTCGGTACCGGGGCGCGCCTTAACGGATCGCGGCCTCACGCCTTGCTGTCAAGATGTACGTCGACCTGATTGAATGCAATCGTGATGTTGTTGGCGTCGAATGCCTTCTTGATGTTTTCTGTGAGATCCCAGAGTGTCTCCCAGTGATCATCGATGCTGGTCCAGCAGCGAAGCTCTAAGTTGACGGAGCTGTCGGCCAGTTCCGCGAGAAGGACTTTCATTTCCTTGTCCTTCAGGACGCGCGGATCTTTTTCCGCCTCGGCCAGCATGATCCTTCTTGCCTTGTCGATATCGTCGTCGTAGGAAATGCCGACTGTGATATCACAGAGGAAGAAGCCGGAGGCAGTCAGGTTGATGACGGAGGCGTCCGTCAGTTTTGAGTTCGGAATAATGATCTTCCGGTCCCCTTTGGCGACGAGCGTCGTGTAGAACATGCCGATCGCTTTGACGGTTCCCTGGTTGTTCTCGTTTACTTCTATGATAAAATCGCCTACTCTGAACGGTTTGAGGAACATGATGAGGACGCCGCCGGCGAAGTTGGCGGCACCGCCCTGCAGAGCAAGTCCGATACCGACGCCCACGGAGCCGAGAGCGGCCACAATTGTGGCGTCCTTCACGCCGAGCTGTCCGAGCAGTGCGATAGCCAGTAGAAGCTTGCACGCAATTCTCAGGAATGATCTGAGATAGAACGTCATGGACGGGTCTGAGCCGCGGTTGATCATACGGTGAGTCGACCGCTCGGTCACAGCGTCTATGATTTTTGTTCCGACCACATATACCAGGATGGACAAGAGGGCCTTCAGTATGAAGCCTGCCAGCACCGGCACTGTGGTCTCCATATAGGCAACCAGTTCATCGTAATATTTGATGATTGCGTATAAGTACGTGTGAATCTGCATAAACCTCCTTCGGCGCGGGTTGTTCGAAGAGATCCGGTTTGGCATTATGCCCGCTGATCTTGAGACGAGTGTTGCTCTGTCTTTTCCCCTGCCGGTTGAATTAAATTTATGACTTAAATCTATGACTTAAATTTATGACTTGGAAATTACTTACTTAATTACTCTGACCTTGAAAACGCCATCGACCATGTTGAGGCCGGCGACGACATCCTCGCTTATGACATCATTGGTGTCGATGATGCTGTAGGCGTATTCGCCGCGGCTCTTGTTGGTCAGGTAGCTGATGTTGATGCCTGCGTTGCCGAGAACGCCGGTGAATCTTGACAGCATGTTCGGGATGTTCCTGTGTGTGATTGCGACACGACCGGTGGAGGTGCATATACCTACATCACAGGCAGGGAAGTTGACCGAATTCTTGATGTTGCCGTTCTCAAGGAAGTCAATGATCTGATTGACTGCCATCTCCGCGCAGTTTTCTTCGGATTCCAGGGTGGATGCTCCGAGGTGCGGGGTGACCAGTGTGTTCTTGGCATGAGCGACTGCCGGCGTGACAAAGTCCGTGACATATTTCTTGACTTTGCCGGACTTGAGACCCTCAATGATGGCCTCCTCGTCTACAAGGGCGTCGCGGGCGAAGTTCAGGAGGACGACGCCTTCTTTCATCTGATCGATGGCTTCCTTGCCGATCATGCCGCGGGTGTCGTCTGAGAGCGGAACGTGGATCGTGATGTAATCGCACTGGCTGTAGATCTCATGGAGATCGGTGACGTGCCGGATGCTGCGGGAGAGGCTCCATGCGGCCTGTACGGAGATGAAAGGATCGTAGCCGAAGACTTTCATGCCGAGGTGGGCGGCTGCATTTGCAACCATAACGCCGATTGCGCCGAGACCAATGATACCCAGCTTCTTGCCGCTGATTTCCGTGCCGGCGAACTGCTGCTTCTGTTTTTCAACTTTTTTCGCGAGATCGTCTGTGCTTTCCTGTTTTTCAAGCCACTCGATTCCACCGACGATATCGCGGGAGGCGAGCAGCATGCCTGCAATAACAAGTTCCTTTACCCCGTTCGCGTTGGCCCCGGGCGTGTTGAAGACGACAATTCCCTGCTCGGAACATTGTTCGATCGGGATGTTGTTGACGCCTGCGCCGGCGCGGGCGATCGTGATGAGGCCTTTCGGGAGTTCCATGTCCTTCATATTTGCACTTCTGACGAGGATGGCGTCGGCTTCTTCAATGGAGTCGACTTCTTTGAAGTTGTCTGTCATGTGTTTGAGACCCACTTCAGAAATGTTATTCAGGCAATGATATGTGTGCATTTTTCTTGTAATCTCCTCACTTTTGATTTTTGGCGAAGTCGGAGGCCAAGCGGTCTTAGGAAGA
>JAZRKZ010000116.1:0-13018 GCA_045646565.1 Lachnospiraceae bacterium | reverse complement strand
CTTGACAGCGTCTGTCTTTGCGTGCGGGATAGCGATACCGTCGCCGATACCTGTTGTGCTCTCCTTCTCGCGGGCAATAACGGCCTGCTTATATTTCTCTTTGTCCGAAATATTGCCTTCCTTGTACATGAGGTCTACCATCTGGTTGATGGCATCCATCTTGCTTGATGCGCTTCCGCCGAGCTTAATGCCTTCCGGTTTCAGCAAATCTCTTATTCTCATACCCTATCCTCCTCAATTAGCCTCTTAGGCCGTTATAGTATGTCGGAAACGCCCAAACGCCTCCGTGTAAAAATGCGGCCCCTTTCAACGAAGGTTCCGAATTTTTCATAAATTAGTACTGCCCCGCAGGATCCTCACGCGGCCTGCGCCTCGTCCTTCGCGGATCCTTTACTGGATCGGCGGAAGAGTCTCAAGCAGCGCTTCGACTTCCGGTCTCGTAGCAAGGTCCGGCGAGAACGCGCTCGCGGAGCCTGTGCACAGACCCATGCGGAATGCTGTCATATAATCGTTCGACTCGATCATGCCGCTCACGAAGCCGGCGACCATGGAATCACCTGCGCCTACAGAGTTGACGACTGTGCCCTTCGGAGCCTCGCTCTTCATGACATCGCCCTTCTCGGAGATGAATACAGCGCCTTCTCCCGCCATGGAGATCAGAACGTTGCGTGCGCCCCGCTCCTGAAGCTTCTTCGCATACGGAACGACCTCGTCCTTTGTCTTCAGCACTACGCCGTAGATATCGCCAAGCTCATGATTGTTCGGCTTGATCAGGAACGGATGATACTGGAGAACGTTGACAAGCAGGTCACGCTCGGCGTCGACGACAATATCAATGCCCTTGCCTTCCAGTCTGGACATGATACGCTGATACATGTCGCCCGGAAGAGTGTTCGGGACACTGCCGGAGATGATCAGTATATCGCCTGCCACCAGCTTGTCGAGCTGCGCATAGAGCGCCTCGATGTTCTCTTCTGTGATCTTCGGACCCTGGCCGTTGATCTCAGACTCTTCGTTGGATTTCACCTTGACGTTGATACGGGAAAGTCCCTCAGAGACCTCAATGAAATCTGAGTCTACACCGTATGTAGCCAGTCTCGCTGCAATTTCACGACCTGTGAAACCGGCCATAAATCCGAGTGCGCAGCTCTCATGTCCCATGTTCTTCAGAACGATGGAGACATTGATTCCCTTGCCGCCCGGCAGGATGTTCTCGTAATATGTACGATTGATCACGCCAAGGCGAAGGTTCTCGACTCTGATGATGTAGTCCAGCGACGGGTTAAATGTTACTGTGTAAATCATTTTGACACCTCCACTATGTTTTCATATTTTTTATATTTTTTGTCCGTTAGTTTTCCTGTGATCACCGTTGCATTTTCGAAACGTGCAAATGTAATCGGCGACACAACAGAGAACTTGCTCCGGTCACACAAAATATACCTGTTCTGGCACTGATCCATCGAGACCTGCTTGATCATGGCCTCATTCGGATCCGGCGTTGTGAATCCGGATTCCGGGGTACAGCCGTTCGTCCCCCAGAATCCGATCGTAAAATGCAGTCTGGAAATATAACGGAGAGCGTCTCCTCCAATGATCGCTTCTGTCGAATTCTTTATCTCTCCGCCGGGAAGATATGTCCTGCATCCCTTATGGATCAGCTTCAGCGCATGTTTCAGAGAATTCGTGACATATGTCGCTCTCATCTCGCGTATATTATCTACCAGAAATTCAGTCGTTGTTCCGGCGTCAATGTAAACGAAATCATCCGGTCCTATCAGCCGGGCGGCGTATCGGGCGATGAGTTCTTTCTCCTCATTATTCATGGAATACTTTTCTTCCATGGCAATGTCTTTACCTACATATTGCGTCTCAATGCTGTCGCTCCGCCGTGGACCTTGATCAGCTTTCCCATTCTGTTCAGCTGGG
Organism: Lachnospiraceae bacterium; assembly: GCA_045646565.1. Classification (GTDB taxonomy): domain Bacteria; phylum Bacillota; class Clostridia; order Lachnospirales; family Lachnospiraceae; genus Chordicoccus. The sequence goes on along the minus strand of JAZRKZ010000116.1, from coordinate 11,089 downwards.
TCAGATCTCTGCGGATCGTCGATGCGGACACCCCCAATGCGGATTCCAGCACCGGTACCGACACCGCCTTCTCTCTGTCCACAATCTCCAATATTGAAGCCCATCTCTCCTCTGTCAGCATATTCTCTCCTTACGCCAGACAGCCATTCCATGAACTAAATTGCCGTTCTCATCATGACATTACGCATTCGGTCAGGCAGAATGCTCATCGCTGCGCCGGTCAAAGGTCACAATTTCCCTATTCCCTCTTAGACGACCTGTGTAAATGATAGCATTAATTCCAATCACATTCAATCATTTTTGAGCATGAATAATCCCCAAATTTTGGGCTTGTTTTTTGTGAAAAGCGTTCAAGAATTGCATTTTTCAACTCCAAAAAATATGATTTTTGCGTGACTTTGCGCATTTTTTGCAAATGAGCGGTAAAGCTTTTGCTCATTTATGCTCATTTTAAATTAAGTGTATTTTCCGCTGTAAATGATTATAAAATAAGCTGTTCCTTTGATAGTGTCAAATACACTGTACGGTGAAATACCGCCGCACATGCATCTGTTCTGTCAAAGGAACAGCTGTCACATCTCACGGAGAAGACGGCCATACAGCGACGCGGGAACCATAGACCGCACAAAGATACCGTCCTCCCTGTATTCTTCTGTTTCAAGCTGACCGGCGCTCCGTATCTGAGCGATCAGTCCGGCCTTCGTGTACGGAATCGTCTCCTCATAGAGCAGCTGTCCCCGAAGAATGAATTCCGACAGACCTTCCGCGAAAGCACCTATGCCTTCTCCCGTCTTTGCGGAAATACAGTAGGTCTTTTCGGCGTGGGAATCCCGCAGGTGATGACCTTCGCGGTCGCTGAGAAGATCCATCTTGTTGAATAATGTATACACAGGCTTTCCGCCTGCCCCGAGATCGCGCAGGGTATCATAGACGACAGCCATCTGTGTATCCATTCTTGGATTCGACGCATCCGCAACGTGAATGATCAGGTCCGCGAACACGACCTCCTCCAGCGTGCTTTTAAATGCTTCGATCAGGTGATGAGGAAGTTTTCTGATAAAACCGACCGTATCGGTCAGGAGTATCTCATTGCCGTCCGGCAGGAGCACGGCCCTCGTTGTCGGATCGAGCGTGGCGAAGAGTTCATCCTCCGCGAGAACGCCCGCGTCCGTCAGATAATTGAGCAGCGTGGACTTGCCTGCGTTCGTATAGCCGACAATTGCGGCGACCGGCGGCGTCTTCCCTCTTTTCCTGCTGCTGCGGATCAGCTCGCGATGGCGCACGACTTCCTCCAGCTCTTCCCGAAGGACGGAGATCCTCTTCCCGATGAGCCGTCGGTCCATCTCAAGTTTCTTTTCTCCGGGACCCCTTGTACCGATACCGCCGCCGAGACGGGACATCGATTTTCCGAGGCCGACCAGTCTTGCCGACCGATAGCGCAGCTGGGCGAGCTCGACCTGTATCTTTCCTTCCGACGTTCTGGCCCTCTGCGCAAATATGTCGAGGATCAGCATCGTCCTGTCGACGACCGCCACAGACAGCGCGTCCGTTAAATTGTTGTACTGAGCCGGTGAGAGCTCATCATCGCATACAACGGATGAGATGTCTTCCATCCCGATCAGTGCGGCGACTTCTTCAATTTTTCCCTTACCGATATATGTTCCGGGATGAATGCGGTCCCGGGCCTGCACGACCCGGCCGGCCACTTTTCCGCCTGCTGTCCTGACCAGCTCCGCGAGTTCATCGAGCGACTCCTGCGTCTCCCGTTCTTCGCCGAGCTGCACCGCGACGAGCAGTACCCGTTCTTCTTTTTTAGCGGTCTCTATCATAGTCATATCTCCCGATCATTCCGGATCACCGGGTCGACAGGAATTCATTTTCACGAAGACCCGCCTCATCGGCCGGATACATGGCAATATAGGCTGCGGCCTTCGCCTTGGCCATCGCCCAGTCCCTCCGATGTTCATAAATAATGATCTCATTAAAAAGCAGTCCGCGGTTGGCGGAGCTGTTGCCGTATTCCAGCCCCTTTTCGACATTCATAAGCGCCTTCTCATAGTCGTCGTCCTCCATGTCACAGAGGGCGAGTCCGTTATAGGCTGCCGGTGCCGTCGCCGGATCGTCGATATACTCGTTGAACATTGCCCGCGCGTCCGCAACGTCATTGAGCGCAAGATATACCCGGCCAAGGAGCAGGATGGATCCTGAATCCTCGGGATCCTCATCGAGAGCCTTTATCAGATACGACTTGGCGTCATCATAATTCTGCAGGAAATAGTTCACCAGGCCCTTATTATAATAATCTGCCTGTGATGTGTTCACGATTCGAAGGGCCCGCTCAAGGTAGTCGCTGCCGTCCGCCCGCTTTCCGTGGGCCGCGTATGCCTGATAAATATTGATATACAGATCATAATCGCCGCTGAGCGTGGCGGCCTTGTCGAAATCCGCCGCTGCGGCAGCTTCGTTCCCAAGTTCCATATTCAGCCTGCCCCGCAGGAAAAGGACATCCGGATCCGTCTCACGGGCCAGTATGCTGTTGTAGATTTCCATGGTCTTGTCGGTCTCGCCGTGACGCTGTCTGCAGAAAGCAAGATACAGATTTACATCTTTTGTAAAGTCCGCGCCCTGCCCTTCAACGTGGAGAAGCGCCCTCTCGAACGCGATGCAGGCCTCCGCATAGTTGCTGGTGGACATTTCAGTAAGACCAAGCCCCCGGTATGCGTATCCGAGATAATAACCACTCTCGATCACTTTCTTAAAGCCAGCTTCCGCCTCGCTGTAAGATCCCGCAACGAGCATGGTCGACGCCTCCGTATAGGCCGCTTTCGCGTCCCCCTTGGCGCAGCCCGAAAGAAGCGCGGCCGCGGCGAGGACAATCGCCAGTATTCTTATTTTCAATGAATAGCCTCCAACATCAGCTGTTGAGCGGTGACACATAGACACCGTTCTTCACAAGTTCCGCAAACGCCTCACGCACCGTATCCTTGTCCTCCTTGTAGGTCACGCCGAACCACCTGTCATCCGTGCGAAGGACATGGACGCATGCTTCACCGGAATGGAGCATACCGTCGATAATGATCGGAAGCAGATACTCCGCTTTAAGATCCCCCTCCCTTATGCCCGCAAGGAACTTCGGGAACCCTTCGCGGAGCCGTTCAACAAACGACGGCATAAGGCCCCACATATTCATCGAGACAAGACTCTCCGGATCCACGTCGACAAGACCGTCGTCGGTCATCGCCGCCGCTCCGCTGCCGCTGTCCGTGCGGATAATGTTCTTCGTCTCAAGTATGCCTGTCAGGTTACCGTTCTCATCCTGGCTGCAGATGCCTCTTGTGACTCCGCCGTTGTCAGAAAGCGTATTCCCCAGAACAAAGCCGGCAAGATAGATCTGTTCCGGTCCATCGACCGGCTCCGCGGCGCACAGCGCGTCGTGCATGGCGATGAAGCCTTTCTTTCCATAATAATCGTCCGCATTGATGACCACGAACGGCTCCTTGATCAGATCTCTTGCCGCTAGAACAGCCTGACCGGTCCCCCACGGTTTCGTCCTGCCCTCCGGAACACTGAAACCTTCCGGAAGATCAGCGATATCCTGGAACGCGTACTCGACCGGAATAAGCTTCTCAATGCGGTCGCCGATAATTCTTCTGAAATCCTCCTCGATGTCCCTGCGAATGATGAAGACGACCTTGTCAAAACCCGCCTCGATCGCGTCATGGATCGAGTAATCCATAATGATCTCCCCGCCGGGTCCCACTGGGGCGAGCTGCTTGATTCCACCGCCGAAACGGCTTCCGATACCTGCCGCAAGAATGACTAATGCTGTTTTTTTCATCCCTATTCTCCTTAAAGTGAAGATACTTATGCTCAAACTTCCGGTTCCTGCCGGAAATAACAGTTCATAATCTATGCGGTGTGGCCGCTTTCCGAGGCAGCCAGCCGCATCGCCTGATCCTGTGCGGTCAGACTGTCGATGATCTCATCCAGATCACCGTTCAGGATGCTGTCGATCTTGTGAAGCGTCAGATGGATCCTATGGTCCGTCACTCTGCCCTGGCCGAAATTGTAAGTCCTGATTTTTTCCGAGCGGTCACCGGTACCGACCTGGCTCCTTCTCATGTCCGCTCTCTTTTCATGCTCTTCCTTCTGCTTCAGGTCATAGAGCCTTGCGCGGAGGACTTTGAGGGCCTTGGCCCTGTTCTTCAGCTGGGATTTCTCATCCTGACAGGAGATGACGATTCCTGTCGGAATATGAGTGAGCCGCACGGCCGAATCCGTCGTATTGACACACTGGCCGCCGTTTCCCGTCGCGCGAAAAACATCGAACCTGCAGTCTTTCATATCAATCTCCACATCGACCTCCTCCGCCTCCGGAAGGACCGCGACCGTGATGGTCGATGTATGGATACGTCCGCCGCTCTCTGTTTCCGGGACTCTCTGGACGCGGTGCGTACCGCTCTCATACTTGAGCCGCTCGAATGCTCCCGTGCCGCTGATCATAAAGGTACACTCCTTGAAGCCGCCGAGCCCGTTCTCATTGAGCGAGATCATTTCCGTGCGCCAGCCTCTTGTGTCCGCGTATCTCGTGTACATGCGGTAGATCTCCGACGCGAAAAGAGCGGCCTCGTCTCCTCCGGCTCCTGCCCGTATCTCCACAATGACGTTTCTCTGGTCGTTCGGGTCTTTCGGCAGAAGAAGAATTCGAAGCTTCCCGTACAATGTCTCTTTATCTTTTTTCGCCTGCGCAAGCTCCTCCCGCAGCATATCCCGCATCTCGGGGTCCGTCTCTTCCTCCAGCAAAAGCTCTGACTCCTCTTCCGTGAGTTCGGCTTTCCGGTAAGCTTCATAGACCTCCGTCACCGGAGCCAGCTGAGCCTGCTCCTTCATGAGAGCCGTCATCCGGACGCTGTCAGTAAGAACGTCCGGGGACGCGAGTTCCCGCAGGATCTCCTCCTGCCTGTGCAGTACTTTATCCAGTTTATCTATCATATATTCTCCGAACTGCAGCATAAGCGGCTGCCGCTGCTCATAAAATCTCCCGCGCCTTCACGCGTTGCCGAACACGCACCGGTCATTGCCGGAAAGATCCCTGATCGTCCGAATACGATCAAAGGAGGCTCCGCGCATCAGTTCTTCCACCGCGCCGGCCTGGTCAGCTCCGATTTCAAGCGCGAGAAGCCCTCCGGGAGACAGATACCGCTTCGCCCCGGCGACGATTTTTCTGTAGAAATAAAGGCCGTCCTCTTTCCCGCTGAGCGCAAGGAGCGGTTCGTACACTCTGACTTCTGGATCCAGGGTCCGGATGACGTCGGCCTCAATATAAGGCGGGTTCACGGTTATTATATCATAAGTGCCTTCTATACGTTCGAATAAATCGCTGTGCACCGTTGTAATTTGCACGCCGTATCTCTCAGCGTTCTCCGCTGCCACATGAAGCGCTGCCTGAGAAATATCCGACGCAGTGACAGACACGGTCCTCCCGCGGCGGGCCATCTCAAGCCCGAGCGTTACGGCAATGCAGCCAGAGCCGGTACACATATCAAGGATCCGGTCCCCGTCTTTTAGAACGGAGAGCACTTCGTCCACGAGAACTTCCGTGTCGAACCTCGGGATGAGCACGTCCGGCGTGACACGGAAATCGTATCCGAAGAACGGAGCCGTCCCCACGATATACTGGACCGGTTCCCGGCCCATTCTTCGTTCAATGAGCCTTGCATAGGCTTCTTTTTTTTCACGGTCACAGACAGAACGCCCGCCGGAGGCGTAGTCTGTCAGATTCCATCCCATGACATGGAAAAGGAGAATCCTCGCGTCTGCCGCGGGTTCCGGACAGCCGGCCGCATCAAGAAGCCTTTCGCCGCTGCCGGCCATTTCAAAAAATGTCCTGCATTCTGCAAATTCCGCATTCACGTCCATATTCTCACTTGCCCTGCCACTTTCTCCAGTCAAAGACCTGTTCGACAGCGGCGATCGGGACTTCGACCACCTTCTCATCAGGTTCGCGCGTGACGAGACCCTGCAGGGCGAGGCCCGGCTTTGCGAGCGTGCAGACGAAAGAATTGTCGCTCGACCCCGCGACGCGCAGGATCTCATAGGACAGACCCGCAATGACCGGAATCAGGATCACTCGGGAAAGGATCCGCAATAGAGGCGTGCGAAGGCCGATAAGACCGATGAACAGGAAGCAGATGACTGAGATCACGACGACGAACAGCAGAAAACTCGTCCCGCATCTTTTATGTCTTCTCGACGCCTTCATGACATTCTCGACCGTGAGGTCCCAGCCGTTCTCAATACAGTTGATGCATTTATGCTCCGCGCCGTGGTAGGCAAATACCCTCTGTATGTCCTCCATCCTTGAGATCATGAACATGTAGAGCGCAAAAATCAGGATCCTGAGCACAGCCTCCGCCAGCGTGACGAGCACTTCGCCGGTACCGGCCCTCCTAAGGAGCGACGCGAGCGCGTAAGGGAGAAGAACAAAGAGTCCGACAGAAAAGCAGATGGAGATGACGACCGTCCCGGTCATCAGTATCTTCCACTCCCTGGCTTCCCTGGCCTCATCCCGCGGCGTTTCGGGTTCCTCCTCCTCTTCGGCGGCGAACTCCGCCGACCACATGAGAGAGGACGTGCCGACCACCAGAGAATCGACGAACGCGATCGCGCCTCTCAGGATCGGGATGTTCTGGACGCCTTTCACGGGGCAAATACTTTTATATGGTTCTTCCTTGATTTCGATCTGGCCGTCAGGCTTCCGGACCGCTACAGAATACCGGTCCCCGTTCCGCATCATAATACCTTCCATGACTGCCTGACCGCCGATGTTAGATGATTTCTGCATAATTCATACCTTTGAATACTGATTTATGAGACGTATTATGAGGTAAAACAAAGGGACAGCATTGCCTGCCGTCCCCAGAACTTACCTCTATGATCTGACTTACTTGCCCAGATTATATTTCTTGTTGAATCTCTCGATACGTCCGCGAGCCTTGGCAGCTTTCTGCTGGCCTGTGTAGAACGGATGGCACTTGGAGCAGATTTCAACGTGAATCTCTTTCTTCGTTGAGCCTACAGTAAACGTGTTACCACAGTTGCAGGTAACGGTTGCCTGATAGTAATTCGGATGTAATCCTTCCTTCATTCTTTTCACCTCTTTATTAAAACTTAACGTAGTTTTCTTCTTCGCCTTTTCATATAAGACAGCAAAAATGATTTTAACATAGTTGCTATTCTAATGCAAGCATTCTTTTTACAGGATTTTATTTCCATTTCGCAAGAATCTGATCGACGACCATCTCATTGGTCGGCAGCCTTGTGAATTCATCCAGGATCGTCTCGACCGCGTCCTCTGCCTTCAGGCCGTTCATCCGTCTGCGCATGATATCGACCGCTCTTCGCTCTTTCGGCGTGAGCAGCAGATCCTCGCGCCTTGTTCCGGACTTGACGATATCGATCGCCGGGAACATTCTCCTCTCCTGAAGTTTCCTGTCAAGAATGAGCTCCATGTTTCCGGTGCCCTTGAACTCCTCATAGACGACATCGTCCATCTTGCTGCCGGTGTCGACCAGAGCCGTCGCAAGAATCGTCAGACTTCCGCCCTCGCGCATATTGCGGGCAGCGCCGAAAAATTTCTTCGGCATATAGAGCGCCGTCGGATCGAGACCGCCGGACAGCGTTCTTCCGCTGGGCGGCACAATAATGTTATTTGCTCTCGCAAGACGCGTGATCGAGTCGAGAAGGATGATGACATCCTCTTTCTGCTCAACGAGACGCTTCGCGCGCTCGATGACCATCTCTGACACGCGTCTGTGGTGCTCAGGCGTCTCGTCAAATGTAGAGTACAGGATATCCACATGTCTTCCCTTCACAGACTCTTTCATGTCCGTGACTTCCTCAGGCCTCTCGTCGATGAGCAGGATGATGAGATATGTGTTGGGATTGCCCGTTAAGATGGATTTGGCTATATCCTTGAGCAGCGTCGTCTTGCCGGCTTTCGGCGGGGAGACGATCATACCGCGCTGGCCGTAACCGATCGGAGAAATAAGATCGACAATTCTCGTCGCGCGGGAACCATCCGGCCGCTCAAGGCGGATACGACGGTTCGGAAAGATCGGCGTCATATTCTCGAAAGCAAATCTCTTTCTCGCCTCATCGGCAGGCCGGTCGTTGACGCGGGAGACATAGATCAGAGCGCCGTACTTCTCCCCCTGCGCTTTCTCCCTCTTATTGCCCTCGACCATATCGCCTGTCCGGAGGTTGAACCGTCGGATCTGAGACGGCGATACATAGACATCTTCCTCACCCGGCAGGAAATTGGCGCTGCGCAGGAAACCGAAGCCATCCGTCATGACCTCAAGCAGGCCCCGTACCGTATTCCCCTGATCGCCCGGGATCGCGCCGGGAACGTACACGGATTTATCGCGCCTTTCCTGCGGCTTTTCCGCCGCCGGCACTTCCTGCGCCGGCGTCTCGTTCACAGGAACGGATGCGGCAGGGGCTTCTTCCTCCGTATATGCGGGAGCGGGCGCCGCTTCCGCGGCCGGCTCATCGGGAAGGCTCATAAGGACCTGCGTATCAGGCACATCCGCAGCGCTGCTTACCGCATCGGACTCGCCGGCGTTCTCATCGGAAAGATCGACAAGCGCAGGAGCTTCGGCAGCAGAATCGACGTTCGTCTCCGCTTCTTTGGCGTCAAGTTCAAGCATCGCGTCGATAATAGCCGACTTTTTCTGTGTAGACATCCCGCGAAGACCCCGCGCTTTGGCAAGCTCACGCAGAGTCTTCACCGGAAGACTCATATACTTTTCTTTTGTCATTGTGTTTGCCATATATTATCCTTTATTAATTATATCTCTTCCAGCTTCGCGGAGTGAGCAGGAGCAGAACAGGGAATATCTCAAGACGGCCTGCCAGCATGTCAAAGATCAGTATGCACTTCGCGAACGGAGAGAAGAATGAATAGTTCCCGGTCGGGCCGACAAGGTTGAGACCCGGACCGATATTGTTGAGCGTCGCGGCAACCGCTGTGAAGTTCGTCGTGAAATCAAAATTATCTACGGAAACGAGCAGTGTTGACAGAAGGAAAATCGTGAAATAGATCGCTATGAACACATTGGTATTGCGGATCGTCTCATGCGCGACCGGCACGCCGTCGAACTGGATCTTCTTGATCCATCTCGGATGAATAATATTATCCACCTCTTTGCGGATCGTTTTAAAGACAATAACGAATCTGGAGACCTTCATACCGCCGCCCGTTGAACCGGCACAGGCGCCGATGACCATGAGCAGAACAAGAAGCGTCTTACTGATCTCCGGCCACTGGTCAAAGTCGGCCGTCGCGTATCCGGTCGTCGTGATGATCGTGCCGACCTGGAAGGCCGCATGCCGAAGCGCGGGGCCGAAGCCGTAAATGCCCACGATACTTGCTGTTATGATGATAATTGAAATAACGACAAGAGAGATGTAGGCTCTGACTTCTGTCATCCCGAACGCAAGCTTATACTTCTTTGCTACAAGATAAAAGTAGAACTGGAAATTGATACCGCAGGCGATCATAAAGAACGTCGTTATGATCTGCTGAGCAGCCGTATAGCTCATATAACTGTCATTCTTTACGCCGAACCCGCCGGTGCCCACCGTTCCGAACGTATGGCACAGCGCTTCAAATACCGGCATTTTGAATGCGGCAAGCATGAGGAACTCTGTCACGGTAATGAACAGATAAATCGCATACAGGATTTTTGCGGTATCTCCGACCCTCGGCACGAACTTGCCGACGACCGGGCCCGGGCTCTCCGCTTTCATAAGATTAAATGTCGAACCGCCGAGCAGCGGAACGACCGCAAGCATGAATACAAAAATACCCATGCCGCCGACCCAGTGCGTGAAGCTTCTCCAGAAGAGGCTGCACTTGTTGAGCGGCTCAACGGCGTTCAGGATCGACGCTCCGGTCGTTGTGAAACCGGAGACCGTCTCGAAGACCGCATCCAGATAGAACGGTATATCACCGTTCAGAGTAAAGGGAAGCGCACCGACAAGGGACATGACCAGCCAGGCGAGGGCGACGGTGACAAAACCGTCGCGGCCATAGACTTTCTTTCGACTCGGCTTTTTGAGAGACATCAGCGTTCCGAGCACGAACGCGACGACTGCCGCGATCAGGAACGACACCCCTGCTGTTTCGCGGTAAATAAGGGCGACGATGCAGGGAAGCAGCAGCATGATACTCTCGATCTTCAGGATCCATCCGAGAATATAAACGACCATTCCGTAATTCATAATTCCTGGACTCCCCTCTTAATATGCAAGTATATCATCCAGATCCATGATCTTATCCTTGCTGAGAGCGACAAGGATGACAAAATCTCCGACCTCAATAGAATCATGTCCGGTAGGGGTAAAAGCCCGGCCGTTCCTTGTTATTTTGCCGATCAGGATGTTCTTCTTTGTATTCAGTCTGGCCAGCGGTATGCTGACTGCTCTGGTCTTTTCCGTGACATGGAATTCAATGGCTTCCGCCGCCCCGTTCGCGATCTTGTACAGATTCTCCACGTTGCTTCCCATGGAAGCCCGCATAGAACGGACGAACTGAATAATGTACTCGGCTGTCGTCTCTTTTGGGTTGATGACCGAGCCGAGATCCAGGCTGTCAATGACATCCGTGAAGGAGAGCTTGCCGACCTTGGTCACGGTCTTGACGGTGTCTGACTTGCTTCGCGCAAAGAGGGTCAGCATGATGTTCTGTTCATCCATGCCCGTGACCGAGGCGACGCCGCCGACCTGTTCGATTCCTTCCTCGAGAAGAAGATCCTCGTCTGTGCCGTCACCGCAGATGATCTCTGCGTCCGGCAGCAGCTCCGACATGACTTCGCTGCGCTTAAAGTCTTTTTCGATGATCTTGACGCCGATGCCGCTCGAAGCAAGATTCTTGGCAAGATAGTAGGTCATCTTTCCGCCGCCGATGATCATGACGTCCCGCACGCGGTTCGTCTCGATTCCGATTTTTCCGAAGAACTCCTGAGCCTGCCCCTGTCCGGTGACCACGGAAACTATGTCTCCTGCCTGCAGTACAAAATCACCG
>JAZRKZ010000115.1:0-3569 GCA_045646565.1 Lachnospiraceae bacterium | reverse complement strand
GCATCCTTGATCGCCGGCTGCGGTGCCGGCTGAGCGGCTGCCTGCTGAGCGGCGCCCTGCTGCATAAGGCCGGCAATATTGGCGCCTGCATTGTTCTGTCCCATCATGCCCATCGCTGCAAATCCGGTGATCGCGCCGGCTGTGTTGGCCGCAGCTGTCTGCGCTGCCTGTGTCTGGCCGATACCCATGTATGCGCCGAGCATGGACGGATCTGTGTAGCCGCGTGTCTCCTGGAACTTCGTGATCTGAGCCTTGGACTTCTCATCTGCGTCGAGCATGATGATCGCGATCTTGAAAATGGAGATGCCGCGGGCCTGATGCCACTCTTCGTCCAGGATCTTGTCAACGTTCTTCGCAAGCTCGTACTCATAGGACGCGATATCCTGATAGCCGATACGCTTCGAGTTCAGAGTCGCGACGCCCTGACGGATCGCTGCAATCGCCTCTGCCTTGATCTGCGGCTCGATGTCCTCTCGTCTTACAAGGCCGTTGCCGTTGCTGCCGGTCTTCTGAGCCCCGATAACGGAGAAGAACTTGCCCGGATCTGTGATCTGGATAGAATATACGCCGTTGCCCATAAGGGTCGTCGCGATGTGCCAGATCGGCTTGTCTGTCGTCCAGTCTTTCTCCCAGTGATCGAATGTGATGTTGCCGGAGCCCCACTTGAAGCCCTGGATCTCACCGAGATTGATGAAGTAGACGCGCTGTGTATGGACTCTCTGGCCGCCCGCCTTGAACTGCTCTAACGCAGAGGATACAAGAGCGCCAAGACCGTGATTGTTACCGGACATGAGAGACGGCGCCTGGGAAGCGTCGAACTGATATCTGCCCGGCTCCGCGCAGAAATCAACGATCGCGCCGTCCTCGACAAGGATCATGCACTGATTCTCCTGAACGTCAATGATCGATCCGGAGGAGATGATATTCTCATCACTGTTTTTATTCTTGGCCTTCGGACCTACGATCCTGGTCGCGCGCTTCTGAAGCACGCCGTTTGACATGTCGCCGCTCTCAAAGTAATCGATCCAGCTGTTGCCGAATGCTGTGTTGAGGGAAGCTGCGCCAGCCCCGATAACATTTGCCGCAATCTTAATTAAACCCATTATGTAACTCCTTTCTGGCCTTATCAGCCATTGAATTCCTTTTTCATATATATGCTCCGCAGCGCGCCCTGCGCCTGCGGTCCGCATCATTTTCCTTATGTCAGCTTGCGCTGACAAAAATCCCGCGTCAGCTCTCGCGATGGAGACTTGAACGTCGCCCAGCAGGGATGAGAATTATTCCGCCGGTGCGGGGTGACAGCCCGGATCAGAAGTGACCGCCTCCGCCGGAGAAACCGCCTCCGCCGCCGGAGAAGCCGCCGCCCGAGTGCGTACCGCCGGAGAAGCCTCCTCCGCCGCCTCCGCCGTGATCCCGGTGGATCGTTCTCTTCGATGTGTGCTTTCCGAGGAACAGCGCATTGTGGCCGGTCTGCCGGAAGTTGAGCGTCTTGACCGCAATGACGGCGTTATTGACCGGCTGACTCGTTTTATGCTTCGCCAGCAGGCTGACAAGGACGATAAGGGAGAGGACAAAGCTGATGAGCACGGACTGCGGCGTCGGAATCAACGCGTATCCGATGTTATCCAGCTTGTAGACGTCTTTCAGGAACGTGTTGCAGACATTGTAGTATTCCTGATTCCTCATGCCGTCGAGAACATCGTTGTAGACCTGCTCCTCAAAGTTGACATACTTTTGATCACTGTACTTTCCGCTGCCGGCGACCCAGATCATTCGATTGTTCATGTCAAGGAGCAGGATCAATCCGTCGTCCGTGACGGAATTGTCCATATAGAACTGCTCCGCGTATTTCATCGATGTCTCGTTGCCGTAGTTGATATCCAGCGGAATGTCGAGCGAGGTGAGGATCATGATCTCGCATTTCTTTTTCGCTTCCAGTTCGGCGATGTATTCGGAAAGAGCTTTCTCCTCCGAATCCTTAAGAAGCTCCGCGTAATCGTAGACTCTCTGAGAATTATCCGCCACATAGGGCATGTAGATGACCGTGCCGTTGTTCGTCTGATAAGGACCGCTGCCGTGCGGGCCTTCCGGCTCAGCGGACTGGGCTGCGGTCGCTGTATCTGTCGTCGCATTCCCGCCTGCCACATCGGAAACGGCGCTCTCGCCGTCGCTGACTTCCGGTGCGGCAGTATCGTCTGCCGCTTCTGCCGTATCTGTCACATTGGTATCGCCGGCGTATGCGTCCGTGCCGGAATAACTCTCGGTCGGCGTCTCGTCAAGGACAAGGCCCGCTCCAAGGACCGGATTCGTAAGAAGGAGCACGAGCGCAATGATACAGGTGACGGCTGAGAGTTTATGCATTCTTCGTGCTTTCATTATATCACCCCCAATACGCGGATGATCATCATGACGATCTGACTGATCAGGAAAACGCCGCCGCAGATTTCAGCCAGCCGCATCGGATCCTTGGGAATCTCTCCCATGATCTTTCCTGTCTGACCGTTCATGCCGAAAATATACTTCTTACCCTTGTACTCGGTATACATCATCCAGACCGGAAGCATCGCGTAGTGCACGGCGTTGTTGGACCAGTGGAACTGCTCCGACTGTATCTCTGTTCCCGCGTTATAATGCCCGACATGCTTAAGGGCCGCCTGGGTCAGAGATTCTTTCGCTCTGATCTTCGCGCGCGGCTCGTTCTTTGCCGCGTCCTCATCCCACTTCTGCGTGTAAAAGCCCGCGAGATAGGCGGGATTGAAGTTCTTCATCTTGCTGAAATCAAAGGGCTCGATGGAATCCATGAGGGCGTTGTCCATCTCCTTGAGCGCGTCCGCCGGAATGTTGCGGAACTCTCCGTGGGCCTTCTCATCGATCTGGTATCTGGATACCTCCGTATACTCGACGTCGGCTGTAATCCAGGTCCTTCTGGTCTTGCCGATGACTCTGATCTCCGCGTCTCCGTCGAAGGTATACAGCCAGTACGGGATGTACATGCCCTTTATTTTTTCGATCGTCGACTTCTTTGTAAAAAGCCTCGGCGTCAGGATCGATTTCTTGCAGAGCGCGAGATAGGCCGCTTCCACATCTTTCTTCTCTTTTACGAACGGAAGGACATAATCCGGCCTGAACTCGCCGCTCAGGTTGCCCTCCAGCGTAATTGCCCGGTTGCAGTACACACAGGTCGTCGCCGCTGTGTCCTTCGATGTAATGACCTCGGCAGCGCAGTGCGGACACTTGTAAACCACAAGCTCTCCGGTGGAATCATCGGTCGATGATTCCGTAACCGGTCCGTCAACATATGCCGCCTCCTGGACTGCGCCGCCATTCTGGGATCCCGCACCTTCCAGTGTATAGTTATACTCTGAAGGATCGAATGTCGAGCCGCAGTATTCGCATTGCAACTGTCCGATCGCAGGGTTGAAGTAGAGCTCAGCGCCGCAGGTCTTACAATTGTACTTCGCCATATGCTTCCTCCTTTCGCCTGCCGTCAAACTGCAGACAGCAGACCATACTTCCTTTTAAGTATACAGATTATTTGTTACAGATGCATTATTTTTTAGGAACATTTC
>JAZRKZ010000114.1:0-2454 GCA_045646565.1 Lachnospiraceae bacterium | reverse complement strand
GTTCTTCCTGCTTCGGTTCCGCAACGCCCTCTATCGGGATGTTCATCATAATGAAACGGCTGGCGTTCCAGATCTTATTTGCAAAGTTACGGCTGGCTTCGACCTGCTCCATGTAGAAGCGCATGTCGTTGCCGGGCGCGTTGCCGGTCATGAGCGTCAGACGAAGCGCATCGGCGCCGTACTTGTCGATGATCTCGAGCGGATCGATACCGTTGCCGAGCGACTTGCTCATCTTGCGTCCCAGCGAGTCACGGACCAGTCCGTGGATCAGGACGTGATGGAACGGGCTCTTACCGGTCTGTTCGTAACCGGAGAAGACCATACGGATGACCCAGAAGAAGATGATGTCATAGCCTGTGACCAGAACATCTGTCGGATAGAAGTATTTCATCTCGGGCGTCTCTTTCGGCCAGCCGAGTGTCGAGAACGGCCACAGCGCGGATGAGAACCATGTATCCAGCGTATCGGGATCCTGCTCAAAGTGTGTTCCTCCGCAGTCCGGGCAGACTGCCGGGGCTTTCTTCGAAACAATCGTCTTCTTGCAGCCATCGCAGTAATACGCCGGGATCCTGTGGCCCCACCAGAGCTGGCGGGAAATGCACCAGTCGCGGATATTTTCGAGCCAGTGCAGATAGATCTTGTCAAAACGCTCCGGGACAAATGTCAGGTCGCCGTTCTTAATGGCCTCGATGGCCGGCTTCGCAAGCTCCTCCATGGCGACGAACCACTGCTGCTTGACCATCGGCTCGATCGTCGTGCCGCAGCGGTCATGTGTACCGACCGCATGGGTGTGCGGGACGACCTTGACAAGGAGACCAAGCTCCTTGAGATCCTCGACGATCTGACGTCTTGCTTCATAGCGGTCCATGCCGACGTACTTGAAACCGAGCTCATTGACCGTTCCGTCGTCGTTCAGGATATTGATCTCCCTGAGGCCATGGCGCTTGCCGACCTCAAAGTCGTTCGGATCATGAGCCGGCGTGATCTTGACGCAGCCCGTACCGAATTCCATGTCGACATACTCGTCGGCGATGACCGGGATCTGGCGGTCTGTGAGCGGCAGGACAAGCATCTTGCCGACAAGGTCCTTATACCTTTCGTCTTCCGGGTTAACGGCAACGGCGGTATCGCCGAGCATAGTCTCCGGACGAGTGGTCGCGATCTCCACGAATCTTCCTTCCTCGCCGACGACCGGATAATTGATGTGCCAGAAGAAACCGTCCTGATCCACATGCTCTACCTCGGCATCGGAAATCGTAGTTCCGCAGACCGGGCACCAGTTGATGATCTTGGAGCCTTTATAGATGTAGCCTTTCTCATAAAGGCGCAGGAAAACTTCGAGAACGGCGTCGGAGCAGCCTTCGTCCATGGTAAATCTCTCACGCTCCCAGTCGGCAGAGCTGCCGAGCTTATGCAGCTGATTGATGATCCTCTGTCCGTAATCCGCTCTCCACGCCCAGCAGTGTTTCAGGAACTCGTCTCTTCCGATCTCATTCTTATCGATTCCCTGGTCCCTGAGATGTTCCGTGACCTTGACTTCCGTCGCGATCGCCGCATGGTCCGTGCCCGGCTGCCAAAGAGCCTCATAGCCCTGCATTCTCTTGAAACGAATGAGAATATCCTGCAGTGTATTATCGAGTGCATGGCCCATATGCAGCTGGCCGGTGATGTTTGGCGGCGGCATAACGATCGTGAATGGCTTCTTGTCCGGGTTTACTTCTGCATGGAAATAGCCTCCGTCAAGCCACTTCTGATACAACCTGTCCTCCAGGCCTTTGGGGTCATATGTCTTCGCGAGTTCCATTCTCTATCTCTCCTCCTAAAAAAAATCTGATGATCAAAGCGTCAAAACGCCGCACTTCATACAGGCACGACCTGCTTTTCCGGTTTTGCGCCGCAATATCGTGACCGCCCGCATATGAAGACGGGCGGCCGCGTTGTCATCATCATTTGCCGATCACATCGGCATAGCCGAAAGAATCCCGGGATCCTTCCGATAATATATCTTATCGGAAGTTGCTTTAGCAACTCCCGATAAAAGGCTTGCGGAGCAAGCCGTATTATGACTATCGGGTTCGCGAAGCGGTTCCGATAGTATCTATTTAGTAATACATTAACTGTCACACCGCTGTCAACTGAAAAATGTGTCAGAACACGTTTAAGACGCGATATCACCTGTTCATTCCGAGCAGCTTGTTCTTAAGTTCAGACTCAAGGGTCGCAAGTTCAAGCTCCGCCTGCGCTCTCTTCTCGCGGCCTTCGCTCTGAATTCTTGCAACTTCATCAAGCGTGGAGACAAGCATCTCGTTCGTGCGGCGCAGTGTTTCCATATCGACAATACCGCGCTCGGATGCCTTCGCGGTCTCGATCGTAGCCTGCTTCAGTTTCTCAGCGTTCGAATTAAGAAGTTTGTTGGTCGTTTCTGTAACTGCAGCCTCCGCCTCAGCCGCCTTC
>JAZRKZ010000113.1:0-4812 GCA_045646565.1 Lachnospiraceae bacterium | reverse complement strand
AGATTTAACTGCTGAAACTGGTTAGTCTTAAATGACATACGTAAGCCCTCACTTTCGATATCTCCATTATATCATGATGTGTGAGGGATTAGGTGATTCATGTTACTTTTGACACCCTGACCAAGTGTTGAGTTTTAGGACACAAGCCGCAGGCGATGAAATTCTTGACACACTGCGAAAAATCAAGGATACTTTAAGGTAGTTTTTTAAGGGGGCAGAATTTTTTAATGGAAGATAAAAAAAGAAGGAAAAAGAGACGCGCTCTGACGCCGGAAGAAGTCGAAAGACGCAGAGCTGCACGTGAGCGGAGACGGGCGATGGAAGAACAAAGCGCTTCTGTATACGAGGCCCGGGCGCCTTACGTTGACGATCGTCAGGCAGAAATCCGTGAGGAAGAGGAGCGCAGAATAAAGAATAAGGCCCGCAATGTCAGACGGGCGAGGAAGGAAAAGCGGCAGCAGATCCTGATTCGCGCGCTGGGGCTCATGGCTGTATTTGCAGTTCTTGCCGCAATTATATTTTTCGTTGTGAACGGTTATGTCCACGACCGGCAGGAGCAGGAGGCTTATAAGGCCGAGAAGGAAGCTGAAATTGCGGCAGAAGAGAAGGCTCTCGCGGCGCGGCGCGATTCCATCGCGGAGGCGGAAAAGCTGGCTGTTATGTATGATTATGATGGGGCGATCGCACTGCTCCAGTCTCAGGAGAACTACGAGACTGATAACGACCTCATCAACGCAATCGCGAAATACACCGCGGAAAAATCGGCGCTCGAGGCCAAGGATGTGACGAAGGTGCCGCATATTTTCTATCATTCGCTGATCGTGGATCCGCAGAGGGCGTTTGATTCATCAAAGTGGTCGGCGGATGAGATCGCCGGCATCAACGCATGGATGACGACGGTCGAGGAATTTGATAAGATCACACAGCAGATGTACGACAACGGATGGGTCCTTATCCGAATGCGGGATATGGTCACGGAGACGAAGAATGAGGACGGGACGGTCACATTTGCAGCGAACAGAAATCTGCTGCTTCCCGCCAATAAGCACCCGTTCGTCCTTTCGATCGATGACTGGAGCTATTATCATTCTTATGATGGCAAGGGCTACGGCGACAAGGCTGTTGTGGACAAGAACGGCAAGGTGAAAATCCAGTACACGGACGCGCAGGGCAATGTCTCTGTCGGTGATTATGACGTGCTGCCAAGGCTCAATACATTCCTTGAAGCCCATCCGGACGGTGCATATAAGGGCGCTCGGGGCATGGCGGCCATGACCGGCTATAACGGTGTGTTCGGCTATCGCACAGACGTCGCTTATAAGACCCGTGAACAGCTCGGGCGCGACCAGGCGGCGTGGCTTGAGGCCAATCCGGATTTTGACTGGGATAAGGAAGTTGCCGAGGCGACGAAAGTCGCGGAGGCGGCCAAGGCGTCCGGATGGGAGTTCGCCTGCCACACCTGGGGACATCTCAGCGTTACGGGCAAGTCTGTGGACACGCTGGCGACTGATCAGAACAAGTGGCAGAATACGGTCGCGAATATCACCGGCAAGACAGATACGATCATATTCGCGCACGGAAACGATATCGGGACGTGGCGTGATTACGATGCATCCACGAACGACGTTTACGCTTACTTTAAGCGCATGGGCTATAACTTCTACGCCAATGTCGACGCCTCCAATCAGTACTGGGTCCAGATCCGCAAGGATTACGTGCGTCAGGGCCGTATCGACTGTGACGGGCTGCAGATGTGGCGGGCCAAGTCCGGTACTGCCAAGAAAAATGTGTTCGAGGAGTTCTTCGATGTGAATAATGTGTTCGACTCGAGGAGACCGACGCCGGTGAGTGCGAGCGGGAAGGCATAAAACATTCATAAAAAAATGATAGAAGGAGCTGTGAAGCAATATAGTTCCTGCAAGAAGGATCAGGGGTTTGTATGAGCTCAGGGTCCTTCTTTTATTTTGTTTTTTCTGCTTTGGGCAGTCGAGAAGTATTCATCTCTTCATAAGACGGCTGGCGCGGGATTGAATCGGTGAATGCATCGAAGGTCATATGCTTTGATTGCATGGGTAATGAGAGCAGGAGTTGCTGCCCCAGGAGATATCCGGAAAGATCTCATGGGTTATTTTATACGCAGTACTTGAAAATATGAGAAATGGTGCTATTATGTATATAAAGTAGTTATAAAAACTATATAAAGCAGCATTGTTGATATGTGATGAAGAAAGGAGGCCATAGGAGAGGAATGAAGCATATGAATGTAACAAAATTCGGATACATGCCCTGTTCAATAACGATCAAAGTTCGAGAACCAGGGGCCGCATTCACTCATCTTGCGGGCTTTGTTGGTGTACTTGTCGGCGCCGGTCCACTGCTTATACGTGCTAGAGCGTTTGGATCCGGATTCACATATGCGGGGATGGTTATATTCATACTTTCCGCTCTGCTCTTATATGGGGCAAGTACTTCTTTTCACTGGGTCGTTGCCGGTGAGAGAGTGACCAATATATTCCGAAAGCTGGATCACATGAGCATCAGCATCCTGATCGCCGGAACCTATACACCGGTCTGCCTGACAGTGCTCCGGAGACATGGCGGATACATATTACTTGCATCAATATGGGGCCTCGCTGTTGTGAGTATGATCATAAAAGTGTTCTGGTATTACTGTCCGAAGTGGATATCTTCTTCAATCTATATCGGAATGGGCTGGCTTGCTGTATTTTTCCTTCCGGCGATTGTGCGCACTTTGGCTGCCGGCGCTTTTTTATGCCTCCTCATCGGGGGTATCATGTATACAATCGGCGGAGTTGTGTACGCTCTAAAGCTGAGTATTTTTAACGAAAAGCATGTATACTTCGGTTCTCATGAGATATTCCACCTTTTTGTGATGGCCGGAACAATTTGTCATTTCATTATGATGTGTCGTTATCTGGTGTATATGTGTTGATCCCCCATGCCGGGATTTGGCCTGAGTCATGGCGCGGCAGGCGAGGGTAATACCCTGTGCCGGGATTTGGTCTCTGACGCAGAATTAGTACTGCTATCAGGTGAAATTTTAGTTTTTCTCATGCCTTCTTTCTGCTATAATCACGTAATATAAAAGCCGGAGCACGGTGGATTTTAAGATTGTTATGTGCAAATCAGCACCCCGCCTGTCGCTCTGATATGGCAGCTAACATAGAAGAAAGGAGATCCAATGAACGAATTTATTGCGATCCTTGATTTTGGAGGACAGTACAAACAGCTTATTGCCCGCCGCGTACGTGAGTGCAATGTGTACTGTGAAATTCTCCCATACACAACATCGCTGGAAGCCCTCAAAGCTCGTGATCCGAAAGGCATTATTCTGACCGGTGGGCCGAACAGTGTTTATGATCCGGAGTCGCCCACATACGACCGGAAGCTCTTTGAGCTTGGCATTCCCGTGCTGGGAATATGCTACGGCTCACAGCTGATGGCGTATAAGCTTGGCGGAGATGTAAAGACGGCTCCGACGAGCGAGTACGGTCATACGATGGTGTCGATCGATGCGCCGGACTCGGCGCTCTTTTCGGACGTCGCATCCGAAACACAGACGTGGATGTCACACACGGATTACATCGCGCGTGTCCCGGATGGATTCCGGATTTCCGCGCATACTGCCGATTGCCCCGTTGCTGCTATGGAAAATCCGGAAAAGAAACTCTATGCGACTCAGTTTCACCCGGAAGTATCCCATACCAAAGAGGGCACGAAAATGCTCAGGCACTTCGTGATGGATGTCTGCGGGTGCACGGGGGACTGGGAGATGGCTGCATTTGCAGAAACGACCATCCGGGAGCTCCGGGAAAAAATCGGGGATAAGCATGTTATCCTCGGACTTTCCGGCGGCGTCGACTCATCCGTCGCGGCCGCGCTCCTTTCGAGAGCAATCGGCAAGCAGCTGCACTGTGTGTTCGTCGATCACGGACTCATGCGCAAGGACGAGGGAGACGAGGTCGAGGCGATTTTCGGACCGAACGGGAACTTTGACCTGAACTTTACCAGGGTCGACGCGAAAGAGCGTTTCTTCATGCAGCTTATGGGCGAGTCAGATCCGGAATCGAAGCGCAAGGTCATCGGGGCGGTATTCCCGCAGGTCTTCGGTGACGAGGCGAAAAAGGTAAAGGGAATTGTCAAATATATTGCGCAGGGGACGATCTACCCTGACGTTGTCGAGAGCGGAGACGGAAAGACGAGCGACGTGATCAAGTCCCACCACAACGTCGGCGGTCTGCCGATCGAGCTGGTGCGGGAGCTTGGATTTGATGAAAAGCCGATTGAACCGCTGCGCATGCTCTTCAAGGACGAGGTCCGTAAGGTCGGTCTCGAGCTCGGCATTCCGGAGGAGTTGGTCATGCGTCAGCCGTTCCCGGGTCCCGGACTCGGAGTCCGGATCATCGGTGAGATCACGCCTGCTAAGGTCAGGATTGTTCAGGAAGCAGACTACATTTTCCGTGATGAGCTTGCCCGCGCCGGTGTCGACAAGGATCTCGGACAGTATTTCGCCGCGCTTTCCAATATGCGAAGTGTCGGCGTCATGGGCGATCATCGGACGTATGGACTTGCGGTCGTGCTTCGTGCGGTGCTGACTTCCGATTTCATGACGGCAGAGGCGGCGGAGATTCCGTGGCCGGTGCTGCAGAAGTGCATGAACAGAATAATAAACGAGGTGCCCGGGGTAAACAGAGTGCTCTACGACATTACGTCGAAGCCGCCGGGGACGATCGAGCTGGAATAGTGCGCAAATCCCGGAAACCCTTGATTTTATGCGGGTTTCCGAGATTC
>JAZRKZ010000112.1:0-3060 GCA_045646565.1 Lachnospiraceae bacterium | reverse complement strand
CTTACGAAAGAGGAGGCCAGGTCCCGTGCGATCGAAGCTCTGGAACAAGTCGGTTTCCCCAAAAAGTTTTACGGTCATTCGCCGTTCGAACTGTCCGGCGGCCAGAAGCGGAGAGTGGCCATCGCCGGCGTTCTGGCTATGAACCCGAAGGTCCTCGTTCTCGACGAGCCGACAGCGGGTCTGGACCCGAAAGGGCGGGACGAGATACTTGACCAGATCAGGTATCTGCATGAAAAGCGGGGAATAACCATCATTCTTGTCTCTCACAGCATGGAGGATGTCGCGGAGTATGCGGACCGTCTGATCGTCGTGAACGACGGGCAGCTCCCGTATGACGGGACGCCCAGAGAGGTATTTGCCCACTACGACGAGCTCGAGAAAATCGGACTTGCGGCGCCGCAGATCACCTATATCATGCATGACCTTAAGGACGCCGGACTCGACGTTGATACGCATGCGACGACTGTGGAGGAGGCGAAGAAGAGCATTCTCGCCGCGCTTTCCGGGAAGGGGACGGCAAAACAGCGCGTTCCTGACGCGCTCTCCGGGAGGGAGGCGCGCAGATGAAGAATATCACGATCGGTCAGTATTATCCGGCGGATTCGATCCTGCACCGGCTGGATCCGCGGGTCAAGTTCCTCGGAACGCTGGTGTTCATTGTCTCGCTGTTCCTGGTAAAGGGATTTCTTGGCTATGCGTTTGTCACGGTCGTTCTGGCGACCCTGATCAGGCTTTCGCGCGTGCCGTTCGGGTTGATGCTGAAGGGCATGAAAGCCATCATTTTTATTTTGATCATTACAATCATTTTTAATATGCTGTTCACGCCGGGAGAGGCGGTGTTCTCGGTCTGGAAGCTGACGGTCACGAAAGAAGGTATCGTGCAGGCGTTCCGTATGGCGGTCCGTCTGTCCTACCTCATCATCGGCTCCTCGATCATGACGCTGACCACGACGCCGAACCAGCTGACGGACGCCATGGAGAATCTCTTTAATCCGCTCAAAGTCATCAAGGTCCCGGTCCATGAGATTTCGATGATGATGTCGATCGCGCTCCGCTTTATCCCGATCCTCATGGAGGAGACGGATAAGATCATGAAAGCCCAGATCGCAAGGGGAGCAGATTTCGAGTCGGGCAATATCATAAAGCGCGTGATGAATATGGTCCCGCTGCTTGTTCCGCTGTTCGTCTCGGCTTTTCAGCGTGCCAACGACCTTGCGATGGCGATGGAAGCCCGCTGCTATCACGGCGGCGAGGGAAGAACGCAGATGAAGCCGCTGCGCTACGAAAAGCGTGATTACATTGCCTACATCCTGATGGCCGGTTTCCTTGCGGCAGCAATCCTGTTTCGGATCTTCGGAGGCGGCTTAGTCTGATGGAGCGCGGCGTTATAGACTTATGCAGAAGAAAGAAGGAACTGACGGTAAGGCAGTGTGGCGGCAGAATATGGTGCGGCGTTATTGATAGGAGCAGTTATGAGAGTGAAACTCACAGTTGCATATGACGGGACCAATTATCACGGCTACCAGAGCCAGGTGAACGGCGTCGCGGTGCAGGATGTGCTCGAGGACGCGATCGAGCATCTCTTCGGGGAGCGCATCCGCACGATGGGCGCGAGCCGGACGGATGCGGGGGTCCATGCTTTGGGGAATGTCGCCTGCTTTGATGTGGAGTCGAGGATCGATCCGACGAAGATAGCATTTGCACTCAATGCGAGACTGCCCGAGGACATACGGATCATGGATTCGCGAAAGGTGCCGGCTGATTTTCACCCGCGGTTCACGGAGACGGTCAAGACCTATCAGTATCATGTCATCAACCGGAAATTTCCGGACCCGCTGACAAGGAACACGGAGATGCACTATTATTACCCGCTCGACGCGGAGAAAATGGATCTGGCAGCGAAGTGCCTCATCGGGGAACATGATTTTGCCTCTTTCGCAGCGGCCGGCTATTCATCGAAAACGACCGTGCGGACGATTTACGACGCGGGCGTCATAAGAAACGGCGACCGGGTCACGTTCGAGATCACCGGCAACGGTTTTCTCTACAACATGGTCCGGATCATCATGGGGACGCTCCTTGAGATCGGCGGCGGCAAGTATCCGCCGGAGCGCATGTGGGAGATCCTCGATGCGCGGAATCGCAGTGCGGCGGGACCTACGGCTATCGCGAAGGGACTGGTGCTGTGCGGGATCATGTATCCGGCGTATGAGGAGGATGTACGAAAGCAGTAACGGCAGCTTGCCTCGAATGCCGTCCGGGAGCGGTCATATGCAGCGTCAAATGCATCGATGAAAAAACAAAACACTTGCTTGACACAAAAGTCATTCTTTACTATAATATTTCGTGCGGCGTTCCCGGCCGCACGGTTTTTTACGCCCATATATCGGAGGCTTTGAAAAAGGCGGAAGAGGTGGGACGTGAAAAAGCAGGCATCGCTCCGGTGAAGAGAAGGTAATCGGAATCGGAGGTGTCTGCAGGCACAAAAGCCCCTTAAAGGCGCGCTTTTGTGAGGCAGAGTTCATATTCCATATGCCCCGGATTGACGGCTGCCATAAACGTATGCATTGGACACGGAATGCATTCGTTTGAATGAGTCCCGTGACCAAAGGTTTTCATTTTGACTAAATCAGGAGGAACATCCATGAGCACATTTATGGCTAAACCGGCAGAAGTCGAGCGTAAGTGGTACGTTGTCGACGCTGACGGCGTTACACTTGGCCGTCTGGCTACAGAAGTTGCCAGCATTCTTAAAGGAAAAAAGAAACCGATCTACACACCGCATATTGACACAGGTGATTATGTGATCGTTGTCAATGCAGACAAAGTCAAAGTTACAGGCAAGAAGCTTGATCAGAAAGTTTATTTCTCTCACTCCGAATATGTCGGCGGTGTCAAGGAGATCACACTTCGCGATCAGCTGAAGAAGCACCCGGAAAGAGTCGTCGAGCACGCAGTAAAGGGCATGCTCCCGAAGGGCGCTCTTGGCAAGCAGATGTACATGAAGCTTCGCGTTTATGCAGGTCCGGAGCATGAGCATGCAGCTCAGAAGCCGGAAGT
>JAZRKZ010000111.1:0-5429 GCA_045646565.1 Lachnospiraceae bacterium | reverse complement strand
GGCCTCCGACTTGCCGGACCCGCTCCGGTCCGCAGACCTCCGCCTCGGCCGCCTCTCTTCACCTGTCGGTTTCCTGTTCTCTTCGCTCATCTTGCACCTTCCCCTCTCAGCCGATTAATCGCATCAGCTTTTCAATCAATTTATTCACATCGACCGGCTTCTCAAGATAGTCGTCCATGCCGGCCGCCTTCGCAGCTTCCCGGTCCTCCTTGAAGGCGTTTGCGGAAATACAGATGATCGGAATTCCGCTCTTATCGCTGTCATCCATCTTGCGGATCGCCCTTGCGGTGTCGTACCCGTTCATGACCGGCATCTGCGCATCCATCAGCACACAGTTATAATACTTGGCGGGCTTTTCGGTGATCATATCCACCGCGATCTTCCCGTTCTCCGCGCTCTCGCTCTCTCCGCCGGACCGCCGCAGGAACTCCGACAGGATCGCACGGTTCATCCGGCTGTCTTCGACAATGAGGAATCGTTTTCCTGCAAATGTACTCACGTCGAACATCGGCGTCTCCGCCCTCTTCCTTCCGCCTGACCGGCGCCTTGCGCCCGTCTCCATGAGGTTATCCCTCTGATGTCGGAATTCAAGATACAGCTTGAATTCGGTCCCGGCCCCCCGCTCGCTGTTCACCTCGATCGTGCCGCCGAAGATCTCGACCAGACGCCTCGTGATCGAAAGCCCCAGCCCGTTCCCTGCAACGCCGCTGGCCGTCGTATTCTCCTCCCGCTCGAACGAATCGAACATATGCTTCTGGAAATCTGCGCTCATGCCGATACCGTTGTCACGGACAATCATTTCGTAAGCTCCGTAATCCTCCAGAGGAGCCGGCAGCTCGTTGACGATCAGTTCGATCCTGCCGCCCTCCGGCGTATAATTGACTGCATTTTGCAGCAAATTAATCAGGATCTGCTTCACCTTTATATCATCGCAGTAGACCCTTGGCTCCACAATACCCGATGTGTCGCACACAAAGGTCTGATTCTTCTCCCCCGCCTGCTCCTGGATCACACTGCTGATATCCTTCATGATAAGATTCAGGTCGTTCGGCTGCTGAATGACCCGGAAACGGCCGCTCTCAATGCGGACCAGGTCGAGCACGTTGTTGACGAGCTCCAGCATGTATTTGCCGGCCACACTGATCTTATCGAGATAATCAGCGACCAGTACGTCGTCGCCGATCGAAGCCTGGGCCAGCGTCGAATAACCGATGACAGCGTTCATCGGCGTCCGGATATCGTGGGACATGTTGGAGAGGAAGGCGGTCTTGGCTTCATTTGCCTGACGGGCCTCATGAAGCGCAATCTTAAGAAGCTCGCGGCTCTTGTCCATCTCCTCGCGGAGCTCCGTGATCTCCATACTGTCCTCTTTGGTCTTCATGAGGCACAGGAGAACCTTGGCAGGTATGCCGTTCACTCTGGACGAGACCTTATATTCAATGCGCCTCAGCCTGCCGGCGTTATTGACAAATTCGTAAATGAACGAATCATTATCCGCCAGAAAATGCTTGAGATTCGTCACCGTACCGAGGACGCCGCCGTTCTGCTTGATCGATTCCGGCATCCTCTCAGCGACATACCGCTGCAGGAATTCCGTATACCGGCCCTGCCGCATCATTCCGAAGGTCCCGTTCTCCGGCGTCTCGTAGATGACCGTAATGAAATCGGTATCCAGATTGATCTCATAGATCAGCATATAGCGGGAAATGATCGCGGTCAGTACATCGTTCGAGGTATCCTTTCTGGTCAGGATCTCGAGGACGCACTGCCTGTGCGTATCGTTCCCCAGATTGAGCAGAATGGGAAAGGACTGGACATTGTAGACATCGCCGTCCATGATCCCTTCCTTGTAGCACCTCTCCCCGGCGTGACACGCGGCGTAGCTCGTACAGTTCTCGCATCGCCGCACAAATCCCCATATGGAAAAACATGACTTCCCGACCCCGACGGAACTGTCCTCGCCCAGAATGACCTCTCTGCATTCAAACGGGTCGACGACTCTGGCTGCATCATACAGGCCGCGCAGCAGTTTCAGGAACTCATGCATCTTGGCCGGTGTGTATTCAGTCACGCTCATTCACATACCTCCGTTATGTATACAGCGAAAAACGCAATACCTTTACTATTATAATACAAGTCGATTATAAAATCAGCTACAAAAACTTCCCTGGCCATAGTTCATTAAGCGGCCTTATCGAAATTTGCTCCGCTATGGCGCTCCCGCCCGGCCCTGCCGACATCAAGAAAGCAAAACATCCGGTGCATAAAGGCACCGGATGTCCAAATCGTTACTGTATGGGCGGGAACTTATACTCCAGCTCGGTCTTGCGGTCCGGCTGCGGCGTAAGCTGCCCGTAATACTTGTCATGATAATTGTTATAGGCTCCCAGATATTCCGGATCGCCTGAGTGATGCAGGTTGTGAATGTAGTCGTGCTCTTTGCCGATGATGTCGGTGTTGATCTGGCTGATGATAAAGACAGCAAGGTCCGAGCACTGGTCGGAGATACGCTCCAGATTAGTGATGATGTTCTCGTAGTTGATGCCGCTGTAGACCGAGCACAGATTATGTGTCATACGGTAAATATGGCGGTCCTTCATCGTTTCCATGAGAGCGTCAATGACCTCTTCCATCGGCTCCACTTTCCGGGCGTCATCGAAATCGTTGTTCTTGTACGCGTCCAGAGTCACGTTGATAATGTCAGCGACCGCTTCCACGGCAATCGACATATCACTGAGAGCCTCCTCAGAAAAATCGCCGCCGTGTTCACGAAGGGCTGCCACATCATCGGCAATATTCTTCGCGCGGTCACCGATGTGCTCAAAGGCAGTCAGAGCCTTGATCTGATAGGACTGAAGCAGGATATTGCGCTCCATCACCAGGTGACCGGACAGACCGACCAAATAGCGGTTCGTTTCGTCCGCCATGCGGTCGAGAAGGATTTCCCTCTTGTTGATTTTGTCATTTCTTG
Source organism: Lachnospiraceae bacterium (assembly GCA_045646565.1). Lineage (GTDB taxonomy): Bacteria > Bacillota > Clostridia > Lachnospirales > Lachnospiraceae > Chordicoccus. Next base: position 2,458 of record JAZRKZ010000111.1, on the reverse strand, counting down.
CCGCGTTGAACGCGACGATCTGACTGCAGGCTGCGTTGAGATTCTGCAGCGCAAGATCCGCCATATGACGAATGACATGGCCTGCGCGGTCAAGAGCCAGCTCAGGGGAGTTATAGAGCAGCGTATCGAGGTCTCTGAGGTTGTCCTCGATCTCCGCCGCCTCTGTGTCGTCCGCTGTCACACGTGACGGAACGAGCTTCTCGGCAATACCTGCAAGCGCGCCCGAGAACGGGAGTAGCAGGACAGCCGGGATCAGTCGGAAGGCACCGTGCAGGTTGGCCACGCCGCCCGAGTTGAGATGCATGTTCCAGAGGTCATCTCCCAGAACGCCTGTCATTCGAAGGACAAACATAGCCACCGCAAGCAGCGTCGCGGCGATCACGTTGTAGATGACATGCACAAGAGCCGTCTGTATCTGTTCCGGCTTCGCGCCGATCCGGCTTACCAGGAACGTCGTAAGACAGTCGCCGATATTGACGCCGATGATGACAGCGAAGACGCCGCAGAACCGAAGGCCCATCGAACTCGCCATGGACTGCAGCATACCGACGACGGCGGACGAGCTCTGAATGATACCCGTCACAACGACGCCGGACAGGAATCCGAGGAAATAGTTGTTCTCGAACGCTGTCAGAAGGCCGCTGAGGGAGTCAGACATCTCGCTTACTGCGTTACTCATGAAAATGAGGCCCATGAAGAGAATGCCGAAACCGACGAGAGTCGTGCCGATCGTCTCGGAATTGCTGCCCTTGACGAACATGATGAGTATAATGCCAATGATCAAAGCGACCGGTGCAAGGTTGTCAGCCTTAAAGAAATACAGGATACTTGTCGTTCCCGCGCTGAGGTCCATCAGTCGGATGATTTGTGCGGTGATGGCGGTACCGACATTTGCACCAAGAACAATACCGACCGACTGACGGAACGTCAGAAGACCGGCGCCTACGAGACCGACCGTCAGAACGATCGTCGCAGTCGAGCTCTGGATCATACAGGTGACAAGCATACCGAAAATGAAGCCGATCACCGGCTTATTCGTCACTCTCGCCAGCGCGACCTTCATGGCGCCGCCGGAGGACTGCTTGAGACCGTCACCCATGATCCTCATTCCGTAAAGGAACATTGATAATCCGCCCAGAAGGGCAACTACTTTATAAAACAGATCCACGAAAAAACTCCCTTTCGAATATAAAAATGAAATGCTTTTTCTGCCCAAAAATGATGACTACGCATTCAACCTGGATCACAATGTTATTATATTGTCAAAAAATTGTCTCGTCTATAAGCTTAATATCAATAACATGATATTGACTGCAAATAATCCTGATTTGGCTGATTCATTATATCCGAAAGCTATCAGTTAGTAAAGAAAAATATCCGTGACAATAATAGGCTGGTGTACAAGACACCAGCCCGTGGAAAATCGAAAATCACATATTAAAGTCTTTCAGCCTTCTCAACATCGAGGAAGTACTTGTAAGCACCGACTGTCAGCTCGTCGCAGGCTGCTTCGTCGCAGGCGATGATTGCCGCCGGATGAAGCTGCAGAGCGCTGCAGGTCCACTTCTGGCTGACATTGCCTTCAACAGTCTTCGCAAGAGCGAGGGCCTTGTTGTGGCCGTTGATCAGGATGATGACTTCCTTCGCGTCTGTGACAGTGCCGATACCGACGGAAAGAGCGTAGGCCGGGACCTTCTCCGGATCGTTGTCGAAGAATCTGGAGTTGACGATACGTGTGTCTGTTGTCAGTGTGCGAAGACCTGTGCGGGAAGAAAGGGAAGTGAACGGCTCATTGAAAGCAAGGTGGCCGTCAACGCCGATGCCGCCCATGAAGAGGTCGATGCCGCCGTAGGAAGCGATCTTGGCTTCATAGCGAGCGCACTCTTCTTCCGGGTCCTCAGCCAGACCGTTGAGAATATTGATGTTCTCCGGCTTCATATCGACAAGATGATCGAAGAAATAGTAATGCATGAAATACCAGTAGCTCTGGTCATGCTCGCGCGGAAGGCCGACATATTCGTCCATGTTGAAGGTGACGACATTTGCGAAGCTCAGTTCGCCGGCCTGATTCATGCGGGCAAGCTCCTTGTAAACGCCGATCGGGGAAGAGCCAGTCGGAAGGCCGAGCACGAACGGTCTGTCTTCCTTATGGGCGTTGATCTTCGCTGCGATGTAATCTGCTGTCCACTTGCTCATCTTATCATAATTGTCCTGGATCACTACTCTCATTTATTTCACCATATGACCTTTCTCACGAATAACTTTGATAACGGAATCTACATACATGTTGCAGATCTCATTGCTTCCTGCTTCGACCATGACGCGGATGACCGGCTCTGTGCCGCTCTCGCGGACCAGGATACGGCCTCCATCGCCGAGCTCATCAGCGACCTTCTTTACAGCTGCCTGAACGTCCGGATCGTTCTGGGCTGCCGGCTTACTTGTCACGCGGACATTC
>JAZRKZ010000110.1:0-2797 GCA_045646565.1 Lachnospiraceae bacterium | reverse complement strand
ACCTGGCGCCCGAAAAGCAGACAGGTCATGTAAGCGTGAAGGCGAAAGCGAATGAGACGATAGCACGCAGTCTGGAGCGCTTTGACAATAATGACCCTCGCATCCCGCATTATGAGCTGCTATTGGAACAGAGTCTGGATGAAATTAAGGAAATAGAGCTTCCACCGGCATATCATTATGAGAATTATGCTCCGGGAGACCGGGAAGTCTGGATTGCTATAGAGAAGAGCGCAAAAGAATTTGCAAGTTATGAAGCGGGAGAAGCTGCATGGTCAAAGTATTTTGCCAGCCATGAGGAAGACCTTAAAAACAGGATGTTTTTTGTGACAGATTCTTCCGGCAGGAAACTTGCCACAGCGACAGCATATTATAATATATATACCGGAGACGATGGGAAGACGGGGTGGCTCCACTGGGTCGCCGTTCACAGGGATGCACAGGGACAGAGGCTATCCAAGCCGTTGATCACGCATGTGCTTGCCCACATGAAGAAACTTGGATATAGCAGAGCTGTCATCCCGACGCAGACCAATACCTGGCTTGCATGCAAGTTATATCTTGATTTGGGATTTGTCCCCATAAAGGAAAATGCAGAGCGGAACAGAGCGGGGTGGTGTATAGTCAAGACCCTGACGAATCATCCGGCGCTGTGCGGGTTTGAAACGGTTACAGATCTCGAATGCCGACATGGGAAAGACAAAAGGGATTTGGCGTGAGCAAAAAACAAAGCGGATCCGGATCGGCGCTTGATCCGGCGTGGACAGGGCAGCGTTGGCTGTCGCGAGAGAATTGAACATTGAGATAGGCGGATGGTGCCCCAAAGGCGTTTGGGACTGATCAGCGGGGAGGAGTGAAGTCATGATGGAGACAACAATGAATGACAGACTAACATTGGTTGATGTGTATGATCATACGATAGGTGAAGCATCCAAGGCAGAGGTTCATAAAAAAGGGCTTCTTCATAGAGCATTTTCGGTGTTTGTCCTGCATGACGGAAAGATGCTCATACAGAAGAGAAATACGGGTAAGTATCATTCCGGCGGGCTGTGGACCAATGCCTGCTGCTCGCATCCGAGAATTGATGAAGATCTGGAAGAGGCTGTAAATCGGCGCATAAACGAGGAATTGGGATTTACAGCTGACTTTCATGAGTGCTTCAGTTTTGTTTACAGACACGTCTTTGAAAACGGAATGATTGAATACGAATATGATCACGTATTTGTCTCAGATTATTTTGGGGTGGTTTCCCCGGATCCCGGGGAGATAGAAGAATACAAATGGATCAGCTGCAGCGAACTGGCCGATCAGCTTCTCAGGAATCCGGATAAATTCACTGTGTGGTTCCAGATCGCAGCGCCGCAGGTGCTTCGATACGCCTGAATTTCTGAAACTGCGGAAAAAAACGCCCTCTCCTTTCGGGCGGGTTTATCCGCTGTTCTAAGAAGAGGGCGCTTTTTATACGTCTGCCATATGTGTGTTATCTATCTTTGAAGTATTCTTTCGTCATTGAAATCACGACGCCCGACAGAAGGAGAAGTGAAATCAGGTTCGGGATTGCCATAAGGCCGTTCAGAGTATCGGAGATATCCCACATGAGTGTACCGCTTCCTGTTGCACCGACGATACAGACAAGAACGAAGATGACTTTGTAGACGATGTTCACGACTTTGTTCTCGTTCGTCAGATAGCCCCAGCACCGCTCGCCATAATAGCTCCAGCCGATGATCGTGCTCAGAGAGAAGAACAGAAGGCTGATCTGGATGATTATGCCGCCGATCGTACCTGGCAGGATCATGTTGAAGGCAGTTGCTGCGGCAGCGCCCTTGGAAGTAAAGGCATCAAGACCACCCGCTGTATCGAGCACGCCGGACATGACGACTGCGAGGCTTGTAATGGAACAGATGATAATCGTATCTACAAATACTTCAAATATGCCCCACATTGCCTGTTCACAGGGCTCTTCCGTAGAGGAGGCTGCGTGTGCAATAGGTGCGGAACCGAGACCGGCTTCATTGGAGAAAACGCCGCGGGCAACACCCTGACGAATTGCAATCATCATCGCGTAGCCAAAGACACCGCCGCCGACCGCTTTCATGTTGAAAGCTCCTGCTATGATAGAGCCGAATGCTGCCGGGAGAGATGGGAACTTAATAATAATGACTGCGATTCCGGCAAGAAAATAGAATACGGACATAAAAGGAACCATGTAGGAAGTTACCTGTCCGATTCGCTTTACGCCGCCAATGATGACGACACCGACGACGACACAAAGAACTACTCCGGTCAGAAGCGGATTTATGCCGAAAGATTTCAGAGTACCGGAAATCTCACTGCTCTGCGCAATGTTGCCGATACCGAATGTAGCGATGCCGCCAAGGATCGCAAAAATGACAGCGAGCCATTTAAAGCCTTTTCCGAGACCTTTCTCGATTGAGTACATCGGACCGCCGTGATGTGTGCCGTCCGGTTCTACTTCGCGGTATTTTACAGCGAGCAGAATCTCTGCATATTTGGTGCACATACCAAAGAACGCGGAAACCCACATCCAGAAAACGGCTCCGGGACCGCCGGTGAAAATTGCGCCTGTGACACCTGCGATATTACCGGTACCGACAGTGCTGGCAAGAGCTGTTGTCATAGCCTGGAACGGGGTCAGGTTGTTTCCGTGATTCTTATCCGATTTCCTGAACAGCGTACCGAATGTGTTGCGCATGGCATAACCGAATCGGGTGATCTGGATACATCCGGTTCGGATGGTCAGGTAAATGCCGGTACCGACAAGCAGCAGCAGCATAAT
>JAZRKZ010000109.1:0-2920 GCA_045646565.1 Lachnospiraceae bacterium | reverse complement strand
AAATCGCGGCGAAGCTTGGCATCACCGAGCGGCAAGTGTACTACCTCCATTCTAAAGCTCTTGCAATCGGTCAGAAGTACAATCAAGATTAATACAGGGTATAGTGCTGGGACTTCACATCCCAGCACCTTTTTACCTTTGTTTGATAACAAAATCATGTCCACAACCTACCAAAAGTAAAATCATATTCGCAACCCCCATAATAGCAAAATAGAAGCCACAACCTTCTGCCAAGCAAGAGGAACGACTTGTTCCCGCAAACACAAAAAGGGATTCTTGCCACCTGGATCGCGGTGATCCAGGATTGCAGAAATCCCTTTATTCTAGGCTTTTTCAGCTATTTCTTATGTGTTTTTTGATAGCAAAACTACTACCTCGACATGCATCGTCTGCGGAAACATATCCACCAGACAATATCTCTTCACCTTCCACCCATGAGCCCGAAGCGTCACCATGTCTTTTTTAAAGCTGGAAGCTTTACAGGATATGTAAACCATCTCATTCACCCCATAATCAATGATCTGAGTCAGAGCCCGGGGATTAATTCCCTCCCTGGGAGGATCCAGCACAATGTAATCCGGCCGCTCGGGTATCTCGGCAAGTTTCTCCAGGACATCGCCCGCTATGAATTCACAGTTTTCGATACTGTTCAAAGCCGCATTCTGCCGGGCCGCCTCGACCGCCTCCGGGATAAGTTCAATCCCATAGACCTTGCCGGCGACTGAAGACAGGACCTGACCAATTGTCCCTGTGCCGCAGTACAGATCATAAAGCACCGGCGCTCTGTCGGCATTCAGGGAAATGTCCGATCCGTCAGTATTGTCTGTCCTGTTTTCATCTCCCTGTCCGGGAACGCCTCCTGTCACATATTTTCTGGCAGCGTCATAAAGCACCTCTGCGCCAAGGGTATTGGTCTGGAAGAATGAAAATGCGGTGACCTTGAATCTGAGCCCGAGCAGCTCTTCATAAAAGTATTCTTTTCCGTAGAGCGGGATCACATCGTCGATCTTTAAGGCGTCGGACATCTTGTCGTCAATTGCCTGGAAAATACCGGCGTAGGAACCTTCAATCGGCAGCGCAAGGAGCTTATCCGCCCAACCGTTAAAATCATGCTTCTCCTGAGAAGATGTCACCAGATAGACGAGCAGCTCACCGCTCGTCTGAGACCGGCGTACCAGAAGGAAGCGCAGAAAACCCTTATGTATCTTCTTATCATATTTTCTCAGTCCGTTCTCCTGACAGTACTCCAGTGTAGCGGCAAGGACTTTGCGCACATCCTCGTGGACCAGGGCGCAGGAGTGGGCGTTCAGAACAGTATAGGTCGTATTCCTCTTATGTAAACCAAGCGTCAGCGGGCCGTCCTCAATAACATCGCCGAACGAAAATTCCATTTTATTTCTGTATTCGAACTCAAGCGGACTCGGCAATATACCGTCATAGACAGCGTCATCCACTACTTCCCGGAGCAGACGGAGGACCATATCCTCTTTCATTTTTAGCTGCTCCTCGTAGGGCATAGTCTGGCAGAGGCAGCCGCCGCATTCAGGAAAAAGACCGCAGGCACGCTCCCGGCTTTCAAGCGGTGATTTCTCCACGATTTCAAAGAGCCTTCCCTCAACCCGGTCCTGGTGCTTTTTAAAAATCCTGCACCGAATCTTCTGACCGGGGAGCGTATTTTTGACTGTCAGTTTCTGGCCTTCTTCTGTCTTGTACCTGCCGCAGTTCGGATAATCTACCCTCTCAATCACGCATTCGACTACATCTTTTCTCTTGATCATCTATGTTTCTTCCTTCCGGATTTCTTTTTTCACTCTCATATCTGCCGGCTGCACGTCATCTGCGTATACCTCCGCGCCCTTGCGGTGCGGCACAATCCATTCGAGAGGATTTATGCCACGGCTCCATGACCTCCGCGCCCTTGCGGTGCGGCAGTCTGCAGCTGCGCTTCAAGAACGCGGAAAGCCCCGCCTGACCGGTTCTCCGACAAAGTATGAATATCATACACAACTTCCGCACAAACTGCAATAACCCCATATGTATTATCACTTAGAGCCCGACTCGCTCTGCCAATTCTGCTGACTATCCGGCGCATCGCGCGTACCCAACGAGTAACGCCACGAGTATTGCGCGATGGAGAACAAAAAAAGAGCTGCCGCTCATGCGACAGCTCCCTGCTATTTTGTTGTTCGATTGATTATTCTTCGGTTGCCTCAGCTTCCTTCTCAGCTTCTTCCGGAACTTCTTCCTCTGCTGCCGGAGCCTCTTCCACTGCTTCTTCCGCCGGAGCTTCTTCCGCCGGTGCCTCTTCCGCTGCTTCCTCTTCGACTACAGACTCAGCCTCTTCGTCATCGAAGTCATCAGCGAAATCATCCTCGTCAGCCTCTCTCTTGACTACGTTCATGACTTTTTCCTTGGCGCCCTTAGCTACTTCTTTGACTTTATCAGCAGCTTCCTTGACCTTGTCCTTAGCAGACTTCTTCGGAGCAGCTTCTTCTTCCTCTTCATCCTCGAAGAAATCTTCGTCTTCGTCTTCGAAATAATCATCAAAATCATCGTCGAAGTCGTCCTCGAAATCCTCCAGGTAATCCGGTGTGAAGAAACGATATACCGCATACGCGATAGCTGCTACTGCTGCGACGCATCCGATGATCGCAAGGATCCAAAGGATTGTTTTTCCCTTTTCGCACTTACGGTCCTCGTCCTGTAATCTGATGCGGGCAAGAATCTCATCAATCTTATTATTCATAAATAGCACCGTCCTTTCTGAATACTGTGATAATTATATCACGATTACTTTTAATTTGCACTAATTTAAGGATAAAATTGTACGTTTTTTGTTGAATTTCACACCGTATCAGAATATGTGCCGACCTGCGTTCCGCCCGCCAAACGTTCATTCCTCTTCCTTTTCCAGTTTTGC
>JAZRKZ010000108.1:0-3099 GCA_045646565.1 Lachnospiraceae bacterium | reverse complement strand
CACCAAGGACCTCTCCGCCGGTCTTCTCGGCAAGGTCACAAAGGCTGCTTCCATCCTCGGTATGTTCATCCTCGGCGCCCTTGTTATGAGATGGGTCTCCATCAATTTCGTTCTCAAGGTCTCCGAAGTACAGCGTGCAGCCGGTGCTTACATTGACTGGGATGCCCTTCCGGCAGGCGCAGAAGGAATCCACCAGGCACTGTCCCAGTTCGCCGGCGGTCTCAGCCTTGAGCCGACCGTTGTCACAACTCTGCAGGACAACCTGAATTCTCTGATCCCGGGTCTCGTTCCGCTTCTTCTCACTCTGCTCTGCATGAGACTGCTGAAGAAGAACGTCTCCCCGATCGTTATCATTCTTGCACTGTTCATTGTCGGTATCGTTGGCCACATCATTGGTCTTCTGTAATCAGTAATATGGGGGGCCCGGCAGAATGCCGGGCCCCTTTTTTATGAAGCAGAAAGCTTCCCATCATTGGAAGGATGATAAACTCATATGGCAATTAATATCAGAAAAAAGAAAGTGGCGGATCAGATACTGCCCTCCCCACTGAACAGCAAGGTCGAATTCACCTCCAAAGCGACCGCGTTCCACGGTATCAATACCTACGGCGTCGTCATGGTCGGCGAAGGGGGCATTGAGTATTATAATGAACGGACGCTCCAGGACTACATTCAGATCCCCTGGGAAGAGGTCGAACTCATCATTGCATCAATCTACTTTGGAGGGCGCTATATACCGAGACTGGCTATCCGGACAAAAGCAAACGGCGACTTCCCGTTCGCCATCCGCCAGCCCAGGGCTTTCCTGCGTGCCTGCCGCGAGCATTTCCCGGCGGAAAAGATCGTGCAATCACTCACATTCCGGCAGGTCATTGTGCGGAATACGAAATGGCTTATCGGCAAGATCACCGGAAAGAACAGTTAACGCATCTTCCGCGTTTCCGGATTATCGATCCACAGTCGGTTCTCCTTATAGAACTCACCCTCCGGAAGTTCCTCGCCGCTCAGCCGGAGTATCTCAAGGACGGTCTTCTGCTGCACGCCCATATAATTTGCGATTTCATCCACCGTGGGTTTCGTTCCGAGTTCGTTCGTCATCTCGTCAATGCTTCTGCTGAGCAGCTCCACCTGGGCGATCAGCTGTTCATCCTGCGAGGCAAGTTCCGTCGCTTCCCGGATCGCATACTCAATCTGTGCTCTGATGGCATCCTCCACGGTCTTTGTGAGAGGCAGAGCGTCATATGTATCCTCCGCCTCCGCCACTTCATTTATGCCGATCAGAAGGCCCACATAGGCTTCCTGTGTGAGGTCCTCGATCGGTATCTGCCCGTCACTCATCTCCATGGCTATCCGCATAGCCTCGGGCATAAACTCTTCTATAAGCGCAGCTTTCTGTGCTTCTGTCATAACTTCTCCCTTTCTCCTTCTCATGAGGCACGGCTCGCTCTGCCGGGTCGGTGCTGCAAAAAAGCTGCCGCATCGGCGGCAGCTTTCATATGATTCTCAGTTTATTTTGAAGCCAGGATTGTCTTCTCACCTTCCGGATCAACAACCGATGTGCAGAATCCGCAGCGAACTGCATCGATCGGAATCTCGGACTTGCAGAACGGGCAGACTTTTGTCGTCGGAGCTGCCGGAGCTCCCTCTTCCTTCTTCTTTGCAAGGCTGCTTGCCTTGTTGAAGGCTTTGATCATTGTGAAGATACAGAACGCAACAATCAGGAAGTTGATGACCTTGGTGATGAACACACCGTAATTGAGTGTGGATGCGCCGGCTTCCTTGGCTGCTGCAAGAGTCGCATAAGCCTCTCCGTTCAGAGCGATGAACCAGTTGTCAAAGTTGATGCCGCCGGTGATCAATGTGATGATCGGCATAATAACATCATCGACAAGTGAAGAAACGATCGTCCCGAACGCGCCGCCGATGATAACACCGACTGCCATGTCGAGCACGTTGCCTCTCATGACGAACTCTTTGAATTCAGCAATCAAACCCTTTTTTTCCATGTTACACTACCTCCTCATTATTCACGGGCCCTTTGTCATAAGCAGTATATAGTATCCCCGAGACCCGCTCTTTCATAACGTACGGTACTATTAAACCACGAATCAGCGGGATAAACAATACTAATTTTGAGAATGGGCTTCCGCGGCGGGCAGTGTTTCGGACGTCGATCAGATTTCTTCGAACTTAGCGTGCGCCGGAACCTTCGTCATCATCTCGACAAGTCTTGAGGTATCGCCGATCAAGATCGCACCGACAAGGCCGCCGTCCTTGAAGGTGAACCGCTCATATTTTCCGGGCTTGTTGTTGGTGAAGATCTTATAGGAGTCATCGCCGTCCACGCCCTGATCACCGATCGCGAAAAGACTTGTATTCATGCCGTTGAACGTAAGGCCGGGAGTTGCGAAGTTGTAGTGAACGACATCGCCGGCTGCATTTGCACCCGCAACGCGTCCCTGCTCCATGGCCTCGCTCCAGAGCGCATAGTTGATTCCTTCGAACTGGGCGCAGTCGCCGGCCGCAAAGACATTCGGCTGATTCGTTCTCATTCTGTCATCAACGACAATCGCCCGCTGGACCTCGAGTCCTGCTTCCTTAGCCAGCTCTGTGTTCGCACGAACGCCGCAGGAGACGATAACAAGCTGCGCGGGGACTTCTGTACCGTCGGTGAGAATGACGCTGTCCTTCGTGATTTCCTGCGTTCCTACGCTTGTCAGAGCCCTAACGCCGGCGTCCGCAACGCTCGCGGCAAGAATCTCCGACGCGTCGGCTGTGAGCTGACGCTGAAGCAGTCTGTCCGCGGTCTCAAGGACCGTGACGTTAAGACCTGCCTCGCGGAGCGACCATGCCGCCTCAAGGCCCAGAACGCCGCCGCCGATAACGACTGCATCTTTGATAGCCGGAATCATCTCGCGGACTTTCTTTACATCGCTCTGATGGCGGATCGTAACGACGTGATCCTGATCAGCGCCCTTAAACGGCGGGACAAAGCACTCGGCGCCGACTGCGATGATGATCCTGTCATACAGGAATTCCAGGGGGCCTGCCTTCACAGTCTGGCTGTTCGTGTCAATGCTGACCGCTGATTTATTCAGA
>JAZRKZ010000107.1:0-13923 GCA_045646565.1 Lachnospiraceae bacterium | reverse complement strand
CCAGTATTTTGAGCGCCAGCCCGCCGATCGCCGCCAGCATGGAGATTCCCGCAATAATCGCGATCATCATACCAAAATACGGGTTATGAACAATATCGGATCCTAAAGTCTCTTCGACTCCCCCGCTGACATTCTCTGACGATCCGGACATGCCCGAAGACATTGACATCGTACAGAGCATAAGCAGGAATCCGGCAAGGACTGACTTCCAGTAAGAGCCTTTCAGAGCTTTTCTGGCCATCCCCTTAAGTGTACTGATATCCCAGTTCATATAGTATTACTCCTCTTTTTTACATATTTCTCAATCTTTGTGCACCGATATTAAAGTATATTAGCACATGAATAAAAGGCACCACTTGTCATGGCGCCTTAATCATTCAAGTATAGAAACTATTATGACGGGTTACTTGCATGAGCGCAAAAATCTTCTCTTACATCCTCATACTTTCCGCCTGCGGTCTCTTCGACATTCATTTCCAGAACTGCCGGAACTTCCCACTTTTCCACGGTCATATCCTCCTTATACTCTCTGATTATGACTGTCCGCCCTTGCACTGGCAACCGCAATAGCACTCCATCGGCATATTCTTCTTGCCACCTGCTGTCTCCTGAACATCAAGTTCATTAACGACCGGAGCTTCCCACTTTTCCATTGCACATACCTCCCTAATAGTATTTATGACTTCTACAGTATAAATCCTTTTGCTGAAAAAGTCAATCTACCCTTCATAAATTACAAACCTGTTAATATTCTGTTACTCCCCAAACAAATCGGCAGGTACTCCATCCCGCCAACTTATTCGCATATAATATATATACTACCTTTATCCGAAAAAGTAAAGAATTATAGCCCTTTGATTTCTCCTTTTTTGCTTATGTTCTAATTTTTGTGCATATTACGCCGGTTGTCTGTGGCACATTACCGACATATCCGGAATGTCAGAGCTGAGAGATCACGATCGCGGCGAACATCAGCGCACAGCCTGCGATCTCCCTCACCGACATCACCTGGTGAAGGATGACCCATCCCGCCAGAGCGGCAAATACACTCTCAAGACTCATGGCGATCGAGGCTACGGCCGGATCGAGACCGTTCTGGGCAATGATCTGCAGTGTGTAGCCGACCGCGCTGCTCATAAAGCCCGCGTAGAGGATCGTTGGCGCCGCCATAAGAAGCGCTTCAGTACTGACCGGCTCGAAAATCAGCATACATACGAGCGCAAAGATCCCTTCGAACAGGAACTGGAACGACGCCAGTCTGACAGGATCCGTATACTTCACAAAATAGTTGACCGACATGATCTGAAGGCTGAACAAAATCGCGCACAGGAGCATATAGCTGTCGCCCGGCGATAAGGCAAATCTCTCTTTCATGCAGAGCAGATAAAGACCGATGACCGCGAGCGCGACACACCCCCAGATCTTCTTAGCCACTTTCTGGCGGAAGAACACCGCAAGGATCGGTACGATCACCACATAAAGCGCAGTGATGAATCCCGCTTTGGCTGTCGTCGTGAGACCGATCCCGATCTGCTGAGACGCGCTTGCAGTGAACAGAAAGAACCCGCAGACAGCGCCGCCGAGCCAGAGCATCTTTTTCTGCCCCGCGGTCTTTCGGACGGATGTATCTCCTTTTTTGCGCAAGAGCCGTTCTCTCACGGCAATGACCGGCCACAGTGCAAAAAACGCGATCCAGGTCCTCGAAGAAAGAAACGTGAACGGTCCGATATACTGGGCTCCGATGCTCTGAGCCACAAATGCGCAGCCCCAGATGAGGGCTGTCAGGACCAGCGTCAGCGTGCAGATGACTTCTCTTTTCTTATACATATTTCGTATTGCTTCCCATACCTATTCATGATGCAGCCGCCTCATGGACCTCCGCCCCCATGCGGTGCGGCAGATCCTATGAACGTGGTATTTCGCTGCTGCGCTTCATAGAAACTCTGCTATCGTATCATACCGAAACGGAGATGGCAAATACAATTCATGTGTTATAATAGTAGACGCCCGGGATAGAACGGGCAGAAGATCGATCATCAAAGGCGGATTTACTATGCAGAACGAATTTACCCGCACCGGGCTCCTTCTCGGGGAAGAGAACATGCAGATACTCGCGCGAAGCCGCGTCATCGTCTTCGGCGTCGGCGGCGTCGGCGGCCACGCCGTGGAGGGTCTGGTGAGAAGCGGGATCGGCGCGATCGACGTTGTCGATCACGACCTGGTCTCCATCACAAATATCAACAGACAGATCATTGCGCTCCACAGCACGCTGGGGCGTCCCAAGGTGGATGTTGTGCGTGAACGAATGCTCGATATCAATCCTCAGCTGAACATCACGGCCCACAACTGTTTCTATCTTCCGGAGACCGCAGACAGATTCGATTTCTCCCTGTACGACTATGTTGTCGACGCGATCGACACCGTCACCGGAAAGATCCAGATCATCTGTACGTCCCGTGAAGCCGGCGTACCGGTCATATCGAGCATGGGGTGCGGCAACAAGATGAATCCGACCGATCTCAGAGTGACCGATCTCTACAGCACCTCTGTCTGTCCGCTGGCAAAGGTCATGCGGCGTGAACTGAAAAAACGCGGGATCAGGAAGCTGAAGGTCGTCTACTCCGAGGAACCGGCTCTTTCACCCCTTTCTCTTCCGGAAGCAGAAGACGGCACGGGGTCATCCGCCAGCTCTTCCGAAAGCGGCAGATACGCGCGGCCGGTCCCGGGATCAACTTCTTTCGTCCCTTCCGTCGCAGGCCTCATCATCGCATCCGAGGTGGTAAAGGATCTCGTAAAATGGAACAGGAACGACCGTAGCGGAGCGTTTATCTCAGTGGGGGAATTGTGACCCGCCACTGAGACAAGCAGGATATTGATTTACCCACCGCTTGCAGAAGTGGGGTTCTTACCCACTGAGATAAAAAGTCTGTAAATCAAAATCCCGCACTTTCTGCTAGTGATAGTTGATCTGTTTCATGCTATAATATTATATCATAAACTACGGCAGGAGCCTGGGAGACAGACATGAGTAATGAATTAACACTAGAGGAAGCGTTTACTGACGTATACAGAAAATACAAACTTCATTTTTACAGAGAAATCTTCGGGAACTGGTCTGAGAAGGCGGTAACGTTGACAACCGTCGAAACGTTCTGTATGGAAGTCATTTACGCGATGGATCGGCCGACAATAAATGAGTTCGCGAACTTCATAAAAATATCGCAGCCGAACGCCGCATATAAGGTCAATAACCTGATCCGCAAGGGATTTCTTCGGAAAATCCGCTCAAAAAAAGACAAACGCGAGTATTTTCTGGAGGTAACGGATAAATATATCGACTACATCGACATTGGCGGTTCCTATTACCATAAAGTCCTGTCCCGTATGGAAGAACGATTCACCCCCGAACAGCTGGAGGGAATGATTGCCATGCTGTCGATCCTGTCGGACGAACTCATGCCGGAAGTTCCGGAGTACCGCAAGCGCAGGCGGGACGAACAGCCCCCGATTTCCTAAGCTGTCGTCACACGTACATCCGCAGATCCCGGTCAGATCATCTATTCCTATCATATTTCACTCCCGCTGCCCGGCGGGCGACTACGCAAAAAATGACTGTATACGGCAAGCAGCACAATGCGCCGCCGTATTCAGTCATTTTATTATTCCAACGACTATGTCAGATGAAATCAGAAGAGTTCTTTAATGTCATAATATTCGTATTTGCCGTCAAATGCCTCCGCAACGCCCTTGAACGTCAGCTTTCCGTCATACGTGTTGATTGCGGAATAGATTGACGTATTGGCCTTGCAGGCGCCTTCGAGACCGAGGTTCGCAATCATGAGGCCATAGTGGAGCGTCGCGTTTGTGAGCGCGATCGTCGATGTTCTCGGAACAGCGCCCGGCATATTGCCGACACAGTAATGGACAACGCCGTCTTCCTTGAAGATCGGGTCATCGTGTGTCGTGACGTGAGAGCTCTCGCCGCAGCCGCCCTGATCGATCGCAACGTCTACAAATACAGCGCCGTCCCTCATCTCTTTCAGATATTTTCTCTTAAAGAGCTTCGGTGTGGAAGCGCCCGGGATCAGGACGGAACCGATGACAAGATCAGCGTCCTTAACAGCCTTCTCGATGTTGGCGTCCGTTGAAACAAGTGTCTGTACGCGGAATCCGAAGATGTCGTCAATGTAGGCGAGACGCTTTAAGTTGATGTCGATGATGGTTACATTTGCACCCATACCGACTGCAATCTTGCAGGCGTTCATGCCGACAGTGCCCGCACCGAGAATAACGACATTGGCCTTCGGCGTTCCGGGAACGCCGGCAAGAAGAACGCCCTCGCCGCCGAATCTCTTCTCAAGATACTTCGCGCCTTCCTGGATAGACAGGCGGCCGGCAATCTGGCTCATCGGAGCAAGAAGCGGAATGCTGCCGTCTTTCTCGATCAGCGTCTCGTAGGCAACGCCTTTGACCTTGCCGCGAAGAAGCGCTTCTGTCTGCTCTTCGTCAGCTGCCAGATGCAGATAGGTAAAGAGAATCAGACCTTCATGGAAAAAACTGTACTCATCCGGGAGCGGTTCCTTGACTTTTACCATCATGTCGCACTGATCCCAGACAGCCTCAGCCGCCTCAACGAGCTTTGCGCCTGCGGCTTCATACTCGTCATCCGAAAAACCCGAACCAAGACCAGCGCCCTTTTCGATCAGGACCTCATGCCCTGCCGCCACATACGCTTTGGCGTTGTCCGGCGTCAGACCGACACGAAACTCGTTGTTCTTGATTTCCTTAACACATCCAACTTTCATAATGCCACCTCCAGTACTCCTTTTTCATAAACCGGCAGTCTTTTCCGGCTCTGTTATAAAGTCGTGCAGCACATCACGACTCACTGGCGCAATTACCTGAAAACATTATACCAGATTCGTCATTTCCTGTATTGTTTCGGACACAATTTTTTATATTTTTGGGTAAATTATACAATACATCTATGTTTACCGAGAATGGCCGGCGCACACTGCCATGACCCATCTTCACCGGGAATGGGTCCCGGCAAAGATCGCCTCACTCTCCGCGAACCTTCCCGATGACCGCGAATAAGATGAATGCAGCAATGTCCACTGCGACGATCGTCGATCCGACCGGCGTTCCCCCGACGATGGATATGAGCATGCCGACAAGTGTGCAGACCACGGACAGAACCGCAGAGCAGACGGTGACCGAAAAGAAACTTCTAAAGACGCGCATCGCGGAGAGGGCCGGGAAAATGACCAGGGCCGAGATGAGCAGCGAGCCGACCAGATTCATCGCGAGGACAATGATGACGGCGATGATAACGGCGATCATCAGATTGTAACCGTTGACATTTGTGCCCACGGCCATGGCGAAATTCTCGTCGAAAGTCACCGCGAAGATCTTATGGTAGAAGAGCACGAACACGCCGATGACGGTCAGCGAGAGCACACAGCAGAGCACTACCTCCCCGAACGTCAGCGTCAGGATCGAGGTCGATCCGAACAGGGTGCTGCAGACATCTCCCGAAAGGTTCGTCGATGTGGAAAAGAGATGCATCAGCAGATAGCCGATGGCAAGAGCTCCGACGGAGATCATCGCGATCGCCGCGTCGCCCTTTATCTTCGCGTTATTCCCCGCACGCAGCAGAAGGACCGCGCAGGCGATCGTAGCCGGCAGAACGAACAACATCTCATTCGTCAGGTTCATGACCGAGGCGATGGCAATCGCCCCGAAAGCGACATGCGACAATCCATCCCCGATAAAAGAAAAACGCTTCAGGACCAGGGTCACGCCGAGCAGCGATGAGCAGAGGGCGATCAGCACGCCGACAATGAGGGCGTAGCGAACGAACGGGTAAGCCAGATAGGAAGCAAGTGTCTCAAAGAATCCCATCACTCTCCTCCTTTCTGTGTACCGTCAGAAGCTGCATCCTGTCTGACCATATTCGTGTTCATCGCGGGAATTCTGGCCAAATCCTTCTCCCTGTCCGACTTGCCGCTCCGGATATCCATCTTACCGTGATGCAGCTTCATGAAATACCGGCCGATCGGACTCTTCATATACTCGTATTTTGTACCGAAGAACACATTCTCCTCGATGTGGAGAATGTGGCTCGCATAGCGGAGCGCGGCGTGGATATCATGGGATACCATGATGATCGTGATCTTCTCCTTCCGGTTCAGCCGCTCAATGAGCGCATACATTTCCGCCGTCGCTTTCGGGTCAAGACCGGAGACCGGCTCGTCCAGAAAGAGCAGCTTTCTTGTCGCGCACAGCGCCCTTGCGAGCAGGACGCGCTGCTGCTGCCCGCCCGACAGATCCCTGTAGCAGCGGTCTTTTAGGTGCGTGATATCCATCTTTGCCATATTTTCTTCGGCAAGATCCTTCTCTTCTTTCCTGTAGAACGGGCGGAGACCCATTCTCGACTGACATCCGGACAGAACGATCTCCCTGACGGAAGCCGGGAAATCCCGCTGGACCAGAGTCTGTTGGGGGAGATAGCCGATTTCATTTGCATGAAGGCCGTCTCCCGCTTCGATTTTTCCTTCCGCCGGCGCCTGCAAATGCAGCAGCGTCCGCACAAGCGTCGATTTCCCCGAGCCGTTCTCTCCTACGATACAGAGATAATCGCCCGCGTTCACCTCAAAATTCAGATTCCGGACGAGCACATTGTCGCCGTATCTGAGCGTTAAATTCGTACATGTAAGCTGCGCCATAAAATTCTCCTGCCTTTTGGCCGACAAAACGCATAAAAGCTCCGCCGGCATGAACTGCGGCGGCACCTGAACTTCGTTCCTTATTCCCGCATCCTGCCGCCACATAGGCTTCCGGAAGCGGAAAGTCTTAGTTAGTTATATCACAAAAATGAAAATAGTAAAGGCGAATCTTTGTTAGCATTGACTAACAAAGAACAGTTTTCTTATACTGATACCTGACTGAGGGAGTAGCAGGCGCCCGGCGCTGCAAGTCAACATACTGATCGAATGATCTGGCTTGCATTAAATTGCGAGACTCATGTATAACGCGACACGCTATACATGGCTCGTACTATACGACTTTTCAACCAGGTATGGCGGGTCCGTACCTGGTTTTTTTCAGTAGAGGAAGACCGCTGCTTCTCATAGCGGTGGGTAAATCAATAATCAGCCCGCCTCATCGGCGGGTCGCAATCCTATTTTTCAGTTGTCGGAGGTCATATGTCGTCACTTGTCCTTTTCATATCGAACAGCATTCTGCTAGGCGTCGGTCTTGCCATGGACGCCTTCTCTGTCTCCGTCGCCAACTCAATGGCCAACCCCGGCATGCGGCGCGGAGAACGTTTTCGGATCGCCGGAATGTTCGCCTTCTTCCAGTTCCTCATGCCGATGATCGGATGGCTCTGCGTCCACACCATCGTCCGGCTCTTTCAGTCCTTCCAGCTGCTCATTCCCTGGATCGCTCTGATCCTGCTCGCCTATATCGGCGGCAGTATGGTCCGGGAAGGTCTGCATCCGGATCCGGACAAGAAGCCTGCCGATGTCCGTCTGGCTTCCACAACGCTGATCCTTCAGGCTGTAGCGACATCGATCGACGCCCTCTCAGTCGGATTTGCCATTGCGGAATATCCCACGGTCATGGCGTTCGCCGCCTCCGTGATCATCGCGGTAGTCACCTTATTCATCTGCCTGACCGGCATCCGGATCGGAAGACATGCCGGGGAGAAGCTGGAAGGCAAAGCTTCCATCCTCGGCGGCGTGATCCTGATCGGGATCGGACTTGAGATCTGGATCTCGAATCTATTCTTCTGAGGAGGACGTGTGCATGAATGAGCTTAAGCCGAACAGCGCCCAGGAGGAAGCCATCCGGAAGCTGAAAGGCCCCGTGATCCTCATCAGCTGTCCCGGGTCCGGCAAGACGACCACACTGGTCCGCCGGATCCACCATATGATCGAATCCGGTATCGACCCGGACCGCATCCTGATGGTCACTTTCACCAACGCCGCCGCCGCGGAGATGAAAGTCAAATACAGAAAACTCTTCGGCACGAACTCTCCTTCCGTTCCGATGATGACGATCCATTCCCTATGCTTCAATATTCTGCGAATGGACGGCCTCTACGATCTTTCCTCCCTCTACTCGGAGCAGGAAAAACGAGATTACTTCTTTAACGGGCTGAAAAGGCTCAGCTGGGTGAATGACGCCTGGGAACTCGCCCAGTCGATCATGACAGAAATTTCCATTATCAAGAATAATTACATTGATCTTGATACATATGTCCCGTCGAGCTGTAAAAAAGAAATGTTCCGAAAAATCTATGCCGGCTACGAACAGCGCAAGGAATCCCTCGGCAAGATCGACTTCGACGATATGCTCCTTCGGTGCCTCGAACATCTGGAGAGCGACGTCAAAGTCCGTGACCGCTGGCAGGACCGTTTTGATTTTGTCCAGTGTGACGAATACCAGGATACGAACAAGATCCAGCGCGATATCCTGTATCTTCTGACGGGCAGGCACCGGAATCTGTGCGTCGTCGGCGATGACGATCAGTCAGTCTATATGTTCCGCGGGGCGAGGCCCGAGATCATGCTCGAGTTCCCGGAGGATTTTGCAGATGTCGCCCAAATCTCGATGAGCACCAACTACCGCTCCGGTCAGGCAATCGTCGACATGGCTTCCCGGCTGATCGCGATGAACCGCCGCCGGTATCCCAAGGAATTTATCTCTGAGCGCGGTCAGCACGGCGAAACGGGGATCGCCGTCTACAGGAAATTTAAAACGCACATGAAGCAGATGGACTTTGTCATAAAGACAGCCAGGCAGCGCCATGAGGCAGGCGTTCCCTATCATGAGATGGCCATCATCTTCCGGACGAACCGGCAGGCCGGACTGCCGGTCGAGTCGCTGTCAAGGCTCAGCATGCCCTTCTACACGACAGAGACGGTCAGCTCCGTCTACGACGAGTGGATGTTCCGCGG
The DNA here is from genome assembly GCA_045646565.1 of Lachnospiraceae bacterium. Lineage (GTDB taxonomy): Bacteria > Bacillota > Clostridia > Lachnospirales > Lachnospiraceae > Chordicoccus. Next base: position 4,957 of record JAZRKZ010000107.1, on the reverse strand, counting down.
AATTGCCGCTTACGTCCGTCTGGCGACGGGCACCGGAACGCCGGACGATCTGCTCTACGTGCTCAACAGGCCGAATCGTTTTCTTTCGGAGAGTGCATTTGCATCCTGCGAATACTCGGCGAAAAGTCTGTTGGCAGCCGCAAGGTACCTGAAGAAGGACGCCGGGTGGAAATACGAGGCCGCGGAAAAGAGCATTAGGACCTGGATGCGGAATTTCGGTCCCGGAACGCTCACCATGGAGGATTCACCGGACCTGGTATTTCAGCGGCTGGCCGACCCGCTCGGCATCGATTACGACGAATATGTGCTTTCCTACGCGAAGTTCCGGAATTTCGACGAGAAGGAGATCCGGGACGAATTCCGGAATCTGCGAAAGGAGGCGTCCGCCTTCGACACGATTGCCGAGTGGTTCCGTCATGCGCATAAGGAGAGCCGAAAGCTCCGGGAAGCAGCCCGCAAAAAAGATATGAGCGGCGTAAGGATCACAACAATGCACCGGGCAAAGGGCCTCGAGTGGGATACTGTCTTCATCATCGATGTCAACGAGGATGTCGTTCCGCACAAGAATTCTCTCACTTCCATGACGCTGATCGAGGAGGAGCGCAGACTCCTCTATGTCGCCATGACGAGGGCGAAGAACGCGCTCTATGTCCTGTGCTCGGGCAAAGAGTCCGATTTTATGAAACAGATGAACGCGGCGATCGAAAAAGAAGAGGAGACGCGGCGCCGGGAGGAGCTTAACAGAAAACTGGACGAGCAGATCGCAACAAGACGGACCGCCGGGAGCACTCTCACCTTCCTTGTCGTCCGCCACCGCAATTTCGGCAAGGGCTATGTGCTGGCTGTCGATGAATCCCGCGGAACGATCACAGTCCGGTTCGCGGATAAGGAGCGCACTTTTCTGTATCCGGACGCTTTCGACAGAGGCTTTCTTACCATCATAGATGAATAACAAAAACTGCCCACACCCGATAGGCCGCAATACGCGGCACACGGGTCGGGCAGTTTTTTACTTGTGGTAAGAAGCGACGACCAGAGGAATCAGATGAGATCCTTAAAATGAAACTGCGACCTGCCCTCGGCGTAATCGCCCACGATCTGGCCGGAGCCATTGATCCTGTACTTGTAGGTCATGAGGCCCTCGAGGCCGACCGGACCGCGCGCGTGGATCTTGCCTGTGGAGATACCGACTTCCGCGCCAAGTCCGTAGCGGAATCCGTCCGCAAAGCGGGTCGAGCAGTTCTGGTAGACGCCTGCGGAATCGACCATCTGCATGAAGTACTCCGCTGTATCCGGGCACTCTGTGAGGATCGCGTCCGTGTGATGAGAACCGAACCTGTTGATATGGTCAACAGCCTCTTTGACCCCGTCGACGAGCTTCACGGAGATGATGAGCTCCAGATATTCCGTATTGAACTCGTCCTCTCCCATGATCTCGCAGGAGATGTAATCCGCAACTTCCTTTGTACCGCGGATCTTAACGCCGGCCGCTGTCAGGGCTTCGCCAACCTTCGGCAGGAATGCGGCAGCAACAGGCCTGTCCACAAGCAGCGTCTCAACCGCGTTGCATGCAGCCGTGTACTGGCACTTGGCGTCGACAATGACCGGCAGCGCTTTCTCCATGTCGCAGTCTTTGTCGACATAGATATGGCAGATGCCGTCCGCATGTCCCATGACCGGGATCTTTGTGTTATCCATGATATACCGGACAAATGCATTTGACCCGCGCGGGATCAGCAGATCCACATCACGGTCGCACATGAGAAGCTCGCTGATCTCGTTGTGCTGCTCTGCCTGCAGGAGACAGCCTTCCGGAAGCCCCGCGCCGACAACGCTCTCATAAATGATGGAGAAAAGGGTCCGATTGGTCTCCGCCGTCTCTTTTCCGCCCTTTAAGATCGCGCAGTTGCCGCTCTTTATGCAGAGCGTGGAGATCTGGACCAGAGCGTCCGGTCTCGCCTCGAAGATGACGCCGATCACGCCGATCGGGCAGCTGAGCCTTGTAAGGACGAGCCCCGCATCCATTTCTCTTTTGACCTCGATCCTGCCGATCGGATCCGGCAGCGCGATGAGCTGGCCGATTCCTTCAATGACAGACGAAAGCTTGCCCTCATCGAATTTGAGCCTCTTGATAACAGCCCCCTTGATATTATTCTTTTCGGCGTTTTCAAGATCAGTCCGGTTGGCGGCAAAGATCTCTTCCCTGCGGGCCTGAAGAGCATCCGCCACAGCGCCGAGCGCAGCGTTACGCTGCTCCGTCGTTGTAGCCGCAAGACTCGGGGATATCAGCTTCATTTTGTGTGCTTCTTCACGAATATTCATTTTTCACAATCTCCTTCACATCCTGCACGCGATTTTCACCGGATCCTTCCACCTCGTCGCCGGATCCGTCGCGTGTCCTTATCCGGAAAATATAAGATTTGACTATTTTACTACATAACTGCGGAATTTTCGAGACTATCCTCCAATTTTTCCTATATAACAAGAACTTTCCACGCCATGGTCCATAGAGCGTCCTCATCGAAATTTGCTCCGCAGGTCCGTTTTCTGACATTTGCACAAGGTTTTTATCACTTAATTGATATTTTTGTCACAAAGTGCTATATTTATACTCGATAGCGTATGAAATTTCCGTTAGTAAGTCAGCATAAAAGTATAGATGATCACACTCATACGATACATGTCGTTAAGAGAAAGGAGATCCGACATGCCTACATACACAGAGAGCTACGCAGCCAAAATCCACCGCAAAGTACTAAGAAAACAGCACATCGTCGCAGTTGCCTGCGGAAAAGAACCGGCAGATCTGATACTGAAGAACGCCACCTACCTGAACGTTTTCTCAAATGAACTCTGCACCGGCGACATCGCCATCGCGGACGGTCTTTTTGTCGGCATGGGGTCTTACGACGGACCGAATCAGATCGATATGACCGGCAAAGTCATCACGCCCGGATTTATCGACGCCCACATCCACCTTGAGAGTTCACTGGTCTCACCGATGGAATTCGCCAAGGCGGTCCTTCCCCACGGCACCACGACGGTCATCACGGATCCTCACGAGATAGCCAATGTCATGGGCACCGACGGCATCGAATTCATGCTGGAAGCCACGGAAGGACTTCCAGTCGATGTGCATTTCATGCTTCCGTCCTGCGTTCCGGCAAGCCCGGTAGACGAAGCCGGCGCCAACCTCGATTACAGGGCAATCGACTCGTTCTACAACCACCCCCGTGTTCTCGGTCTCGCGGAAATGATGAATTATATCGGCGTTATGAATGGGGATCGGACCTGTCTCGAGAAGATCGCGGGTTCTCAGTCACACCATAAGAAGATCGACGGTCACGCACCGGGACTGAGAGGAAATGAGCTGAACGCCTACATAGCCGCCGGCGTCTACTCTGACCATGAATGCTCAGATGTCGAAGAGGCTCTGGAAAAGCTCCGCAAAGGTCAGTTCATCATGATCCGGGACGGTACGGCCGCCCACAATCTGGCCGATCTGATTCCGCTCCTCGTACCGCAGTACTATTCCCGCTGCATGTTTGCGACAGACGACAAGCATCCGAACGACCTGCTCGAGCTCGGACATATGGATTATCTTATCAGCTATGCAATCACAGCCGGCGTCGATCCGATCATTGCCATCAAGACCGGCAGTCATAACGCCGCCCGCTATTTCCTGCTTAATAATAAGGGGGCGATTGCACCCGGTTATCTCGCGGACTTCGTTGTTTTGGACAACCTTAAGAATTTCAAAATCGAGAAGGTCTATAAGCGCGGCGTTCTCCGGTATGCGGACGGCGAAGTCATGCCGTTCGAGGAACCGAAGATCGACGAGTTCCTGAAGGCAAAGGCCAAGAACACTTTCCATATGGTCGGCAGACTCACAGCCGACGATTTCTTGAACAAGAGGCCTCGCGGCGTCATCGGCATGGTTCCGGGCGAAATCACATCGACGGATGAAGGTTATGCAGACCACGTTGACCTGGAGAAAGACATCCTGAAAATATGTGTCGTCGAGCGCCATAACAGCACCGGCCATATCGGCATCGGCTATATAAAGGGCTACGGTCTGAAGCAGGGCGCTGTTGCGACCAGCTTCTCCCACGACTCCCACAACATCATCGCGGTCGGCGTCACGGATGAAGATATCGCCGCAGCCGTCAACCGGATCGTCGATATTCACGGCGGCATCACGGTCGTAAAAGACTGCGAACCTGTCGCGGAAGTCGTCCTCGATATTGCCGGCCTTATGTGCGAACGTCCGCTCCAGGACGTCAACGACGAGCTTGAAAAAGCCAAGCTCGAAGCACACAAGCTCGGCGTCTCCTACGGCATCGACCCCTTCATGACTCTGAGCTTCATGTCGCTGCCTGTCATTCCGGAGCTCCGTCTCACGACCCGCGGCATCATCGACGTCGTCACCCAGCAGTATCTGTAAATTCCGAAGGCTCTCCGCCTCAATAAAGGCAGGTAAAAAAAGAATAAGGGGCTGTCGATTCCTTTGAAAAATGCGGTTAGCATTGGGCAGCCGCCAGCAGTTCACAAATCCCCTTCCTGCAGCTCTATAAAACCCGGCGAAACATCGGCAGCATCATGAGCGCGCCGCCGACAAGGCCGCCCACATGAGCGACGATATCGATTCCCTCCGTATAAAAACCGGGAAGCAGGGCCAGCACGAGGCCGAAGATGACCCTGCTGACCGGTATCCGGAATCTGTCCCTGCGGAAAAGATAGAGCATGACGATCGCGCCGAGGAGGGCGAAGATCGCGCCGGAAGCGCCGGCGGAGATACTGGCGGACCCGGTCTGAAGATCGTAAACAACGCTGCAGACATTGCCGAAGAGACCTCCGATCAGGTAGATCAGAAGGTACCGCACGTGTCCGAGCATCATCTCGAGATTCTCCCCGAGCGCAGCCAGAACGATCATGTTATTGATGAGATGCGTGATCC
>JAZRKZ010000106.1:0-4108 GCA_045646565.1 Lachnospiraceae bacterium | reverse complement strand
ATGGTGTAATATCTCTTTTGTCGTCAAACGACAATGCGCGAGTGGCTCAGCGGTGGAGCACCACCTTGCCAAGGTGGGGGTCGCGGGTTCGATCCCCGTCTCGCGGTTCTTTTTTTGCCCTTTTTTAGGGTCGGGGACCAGTCTCCGCTCCGCTCCGGTCGGCGCTAAACGCGTGCCACTGGCACGCCGCGCCCCATCTCGCGCTTTTTTTTTGCCCTTTTTTAGGGACGGGTCTCGGTCTCCGCTCCGGTCGGTGACATGACCATTCATGTCGGCGGAAAAAAGTCTCTTCAAAAAGTTCGTGCGTATCGCCTACCACGTGCTATAATATGCGGAGGTATTTGCATTACTCAATATACCGCAACGGGGGTGAGACGCTTTGATCTGGAATAAAATATCGAAAAAAGGATGGTACAACGGGGCTATTATTGTCTGCATTGGCGTTATCCTGTATGTTGTCCTGATGAACCTGAGTACAATCCTTGGCGCTGTGAGTACATTTATCGGGTATTTCAAGCCGGTCATCATGGGTGCGGTCTTTGCCTATATTTTAAGTCCGCTGGCTAAGTACTTCCATAGAAAGCTGTTCCGCGGAAAGGTATTTGAAAAGACCGGTTGGTTATTCTCGGTGATCCTTGCCGTTGTGATCATGCTGCTCGCCTTGATTCTGCTGATCGGCACGCTGATTCCGCAGCTGCTGGAGAGCGTGACCTTGTTCTCCAACAATTTTGACAGCTATGCGACGTCCCTGATCAACTGGATTGGACAAAGCTCCCTCGATACTATGATCGGCCAGGATAATCTGTCGACGCTGTCTGAGAACCTGCTGACATCGATTTCGGGCTTCATCAAGGAAAATGCCGGAAATATTATCGGTTTTGCCGCGAGCTCAGGCAAGAACATCGCTTCAATCGCGATTTCAATGATCCTGGCCATCTACCTGCTAATCGATGTCAACAGAGTTGTAAGCGGCATCAAGCATCTGTTTTACCTTCTGCTCTCGGACGGCGGCTACCGGATGTTCAGAGATTTCATCCTCCGCTGCGACAACATCCTGGTCAACTATATCGTTCAGAGTCTTCTGGACGCGCTGATCGTCGGCACGGTCAACAGCCTCTTTATGACAATCACCGGAATGCCCTATGTCGGCCTCATCTCGGTCGTCGTCGGCGTGACGAACCTTATCCCGAATTTCGGCCCGATCATTGGCGGCGTAATCGGCAGCTTTATCCTGCTTCTGGTAAAACCGATGTTCGCGCTCATGTTCGCGGGATTCTGTCTCCTTCTGCAGACAGTGGACGGTTATATTCTGAAGCCGAAGCTGTTTTCCGGCTCTCTCGGAGTTTCCGGTCTGCTTATCCTGATTTCGACAATCGTGCTCGGAAATATGTTTGGAGTCATCGGTATCCTTCTGTCAATTCCGACAGCCGCAGTCGTGTTCTTCATCTACAACGATTATTTTATCGCCTGGCTGGAGAGACGAAAGCAGCGCGCGGCGGATGTTCCTAAGTAACAGCCCAAAATGCCGGATTACTACGCCACTAAATGTGAGGCAAATGAACCCATCTGCCGCTCATTTAGTGGCTTTTTCTTTTTCGCGGCAAGGCCGGTCGTTCAGTATAGGCTTCTTATGTGGCTTTTCATGACAGAGCGAAATTGAAATAATTGCCTAAGCGCCGTCGTTCTCTGCTATAATAGCATGTGTTGACAAAGAAACGCCGCGCCGGGCACCGCTGGAGAGGGAAAAGACAGGATCGTCTATGAATTTCACTTATTTAGTTCATGAAGATAAAGAACCGTATATTGAGCTGACCGGATGTCTGCACCCGGAGCGGGTCCTGCGGCTGCCGCAGATGATCGAAGATCTGCCGGTGACGCAGATCGGCTCGCATGCATTTGAAAGGCTGGCTGATACGGAAGAGATCATTATACCGGGGTCGGTCAGGACGGTGGGGTCATTTGCGTTCTATGGCTGCAGGTCGCTCCGACGGCTGACGTTCACCGACATGATCGAGGGATGGGGATTCGGAGCGATCCGGTTCTGCGATGAGATCAGAGAGCTGACGATCCGTATTCTGCGGAACCGCTTCACGGTCCTCCGGGACCTTCTCGGGGATGTCGACTACGCTTTCCGCGTGCTCCTTCTGTATGACGACCACAAGGAGGGCTTCTATTTTCCGGGCTATACCAGGGGGTTTGACGAGGATACATTTGCACGTGCGATCCACACGTTCACAGAGGGATCCGGCTGGGCTTTCAGGGAGACCGTGCTGCGGAGCGGAGTCGATGCGAGAGAGTATGAGAAGCTTTTTCTTCGCGCGACGTATGACGGAACGAGGACCGGGGCGGAAATCGCGATCATGCGGCTCATGTTTTCGGAGAACCTGTCGGAGCGCAGCCGGGAACAGTATGAGGATTACCTGAGACGGAACGCGGGAGAGATCCTGCCCTGGCTGGTCGCGTCTGGTGAGAGGGAGCGGTGCATGTTCATACTCACATCGGGGCTGGCCAGACCGGAAGATGTCAGCGTGGCGCTGCCGCTTGCGGTGGAGCTGCATGATTCCGAGCTGGTAGCGATGCTGATGGAATACGGCCGGGAAGCGCAGATCCCGGACGATGATGAATTTGATCTGGAGGATCTATGAAGACGCGAGTTGCCCTTGAGGAAGCCGGGGAGAAAATTCTGAATGAGACACGGACGGAGCTCTATCTGTCCATGCACTATATAGGGGCGGCGCTCGATCAGCTTGGGTGGCAAATGGATCTTGCCACCTACACGACAGGCACCGACGGCTCCTATATCCGCTACAATCCCCAGTTCCTTCTCCAGACTTTTATGAATGATCCCGCATCTCTGCCGAGACTCTACCTGCACATACTGATGCACTGTCTGCTCCTTCATCCCTATGCGGAAAATATCGAAGACAGGATCACCTGGAACCTCGCGTGCGACATTGCCGTGGAACATATTATTGATTCGATCGAGAACTGTCCGCCGATCACGCGCACGGTGAAGGATATCCGGGTCTTTTGGTATGAGCGGTTTCTTGATGTCGTGCATGTTCTGACGGCGGAAAAGATATACCGCTATCTCCTGGATAATCCGCTGGATTTCGATACAGAAGATAAGCTGCGGAACGAGTTCCTCATGGATGACCACGGATTCTGGGAGAGGCTTGAGGAGCAGGAGCAGAACGACAGGAAGGATCCTGATAAAAAGAACCAGCCGGATGACCTGTCCGAATCTTCGAAGCAGGAGATGGAAAAGTGGAGAACGCAGTCGGAGCGGATGCTGGCCTATCTGGATTCGTTCGGGAAGGAAATCAGCGCCGAGACAGGCACACTCCGGCGTATTCTGGCCGTGCAGGCGGGGAAGAAGATCACGTACAGGGATTACCTGCGGCGCTTTGCGGTCGTCCGCGAGGAAGCCCGGGTCGACCTTGATTCCTTCGACTACGGATTTTATAATTATGGGATGGAGCTTTACGGCAACATGCCGCTCATTGAGGAAAATGAGTACCGGGAAGCCCAGAAGATCGAGGAACTGGTCATTGTGATCGATACGTCGGCCTCCTGCCAGGCGGATCTTGTGGAGAGATTCCTGACGGAGACAGCCGGTGTGCTTGCGGAGCAGGAGACATTTTTCCACCGCATACATTTGCATATTATCGAATGCGATAATCAGGTCCAGAAGGTGCTGCTCATCCACGATCCGCTGGAGATGCGGAAATATCTCGACGCCTTCGAGGTGTGCGGCGGGTACGGGACGGACTTCAGGCCGGCCTTTGCCTATGTGGACGAGATGCAGGCCATGGGTGAATTAAAGCACCTGCGCGGGCTCATCTATTTTACGGACGGCTACGGGATCTATCCGGAAAAGGCGAGAAGCTACGAGACCGTGTTCGTTTTCCCGCGGGAAGATATGAGCGAAAGGCCGGTGCCGCCCTGGGCGATCCGGCTGTATCTGGTATAAGGAGCATTCCTGTAATTCAGAAATAACGTCAATTGAATAAAAAGAAACCTCTAGCTATGATTAGAGTGTTCGTCTTGGCGGATGAAAAAACACAATAATCAAGCGGAGGTTTCACCATGAATTTAACACAGAATG
>JAZRKZ010000105.1:0-2191 GCA_045646565.1 Lachnospiraceae bacterium | reverse complement strand
ATCTTTGTGGCTTCAGCCACATCCTTATCATAATCATACTCCGGATGTTCTCTCAGGAATGTCTTCTGGGCTTCATTGAGGTCAGCGCCGTCCACACCCTGCTTATAATAGTCATTCGTGCGGTAGCCGAAAATACCGTTATAACCTGTCAGAGCGACGGTCGGCTTTGCTCCCTTGTATGAAAAATCAGGGTGATTCTTCATAAAGGTATCAATTCTCGGGACCATATCATAGTCTCCGGTCTTCTGAACTCCGTCAGTATCCGTGAACAGGCACTTGACTTCTCCGTTTTCATCAATGACCAGCCTGTCGGCGTACCCCTGCGCGCCGTTCTCACCGTAGCTGTGATAGTAGCTCAGGTCATCCTCCGACATGATGAGAGGCTTCTTGCCCGCCGGAAGGTAGACGCCGGTATTCTTCTTGAATACAGTGTTGCCGTTCTCATCCTTCCCCTCCATAATGAGGTCGTCGAGGCTGATGACAACATAGCCCGCATCATACATATCCTGCACCATCACGTCGAACTCGCCGACGGTCGTCATCGCCTTATTGTTCTTCTCGACACGTTCTTCCGTGCAGGTCGCCGACGCCACGAGTCCGCGGCTGTCGTTGATCAGAGAATGCCAGAAAACATGCGGCGTGGTCGAGACATCGACCTGCACGCAGCTGCTCTTTTCGGATGTGATGTTCGCGAGTTCATTTGTCAGATCTGCATCCGAATCATACCCGTCAAATCCCTGGATCGTGGCGATCGCTCCGTCATAATCGTACTGCATGGCCTGGTATCTCGCATAGTTAAGAACTTCTTCTTTCGTCTTCGGATTCACATTCACATTCTGGGCGACGGGAGCGGGAGCTGCCGTCTCATCGCCTTTAGCGGTATCGCCCGAGACGGTCGCCGCCGTCGAGGACGCCTGTGTGCCGGACACCGCAGATTCAGCCGAACCCGCGCCTCCCTTGTCTGTCAGCTTTCTCGCAAGAGAAATGATGACAAAAAGAACAACGACAAGGAGAACAAGGAACACTGCGCGCATGATCAGCTTTCTTCTTCTCTCGCGACGCCTCCTGGCTTCCCTTCTTGCCCTTCTTCTTCGCTTTTCTTCAAGATCCTGGTTCTGTGCCATATTACTCCTCCTTGTTACATTTGTATCATCAGGCCAGATATGCGTAATCCGCGGGCCTGTCTGAATCGTAGTATGCTGTCATCTGCGCAAGGCCTAGCGCGTTCATGATCGTGGTCGCCGGTTCGCTCCGGTTCCACTCGCGCACGTTATACGGCGTGAGGCCGTAACGGCACGACCACGTGTAGGATGTGCCGTACACTTCCGAGCCGCACACTGTACTGCTTCCCGTGCAGAAATAATGATATCCCTCATCCGTGAAATAGTTGAACTTTTCATTTGTCGTCAGGTATTCGCCCGGCTTGTCCGAGATATCGCTGTCATGGGCAAATACATAGATATCCACTTTGCCCAGAATCGGCGCAACGGACGCTTTCCACTTTTCCATGTCGACCTTGAGGTCCGTCAGGGTCGAGGAGGAGACGATCCGGTCTCCCCAGGTTTTATTTGCAAATTCATACCCCGCCGCAAGCAGCGCGTCCGCCACCTCTTTCGCGGCTGCAACGTCCTTGTCGTAGTTGAAATCCGTGTGCTTTGACATCCATTTTTTCTGGAGCTCCGTAAGGCCGTCGCCGGTCTTGTAGGCGATATCTGTCCGGTAGCCGAAAACGCCGTTGTAACCCGTCAGCGCGAGTGTTATACGGGCCCCCTCGTAGGAAAAATCCGGATTTTTCTCGATAAAGTCCTCAAGGATCGGGACCACATCGTAATTACCGACTTTTTCCGTACCGTTCGCATTCACATAGACGCACTTGAGCTTTCCGTTCCTCACGATCAGCTTCGACGCGTACCCCATACCTTCCGTCGAGTGATGATAATTGACATTATCCTCCGTGATGACGAGAGGCTTCTTTCCTTCCGGGAGCTTCAGGTCTTCCCTCGGAGTGATCAGCACGCCGCCGCCCGGACTCTGCTTCTCCTCCACCAGATCGCTGAGCCGGACCAGCATATAGCCGGCGTCGTACAGCTTTTCAAGCAGCGTCCTGAATTCCTGCGTCGTGAAATTGTTGCTGTTATTGACCACCACACGATCCCTCGACGCATAGTTCTCATCGAACGCGCGGCTGTCA
>JAZRKZ010000104.1:0-11615 GCA_045646565.1 Lachnospiraceae bacterium | reverse complement strand
GGCCTGCGGTATCTCCGGCAAGGACGGCGGTACGATGCGCGTGGCCAAAAAACAGCTCCCTGACGGACGTGATATCGGCTATGTCGGCGAAGTCACACAGGTTGATACAACTCTCATCGATACGCTGATCGCGAACGACTTTGTCCCGGTCATCTGTCCGATCGGACTCGGTGAGGAAGACTGCAAATCCTACAATGTCAACGCGGATGACGCCGCATGCGCGATCGCGACTGCCATGAAGGCCGGCAAGCTTGTCTTCCTGAGCGACATCGAGGGCGTTTATGAGAATCCGCATGATCCGTCGACGCTGATCTCCGAGCTCACAGTTGACGACGCGGAAAAGTTCATCGCGTCCGGCAACGCCGGCGGCGGTATGCTGCCGAAGCTGCAGAACTGCATCGAGGCGATCAGACAGGGCGTATCCCGCGTCCATATTCTCGACGGCAGAGTCGAGCATTCGCTGCTCCTCGAGTTCTTTACCGATAAGGGCATCGGAACGGCTATCATCGACGATGAAGGGAGCCGGTATTACCACGGCGATAAATAAAGGATGGTCCGGCGCGGTAAGACCGCCGGGACGTACCTGATCAGGAGAAAACACAGATAGTGAGGTATTTGTTATGAATCAGCAGGAAATCATGACCACTGTAGATCAGTATGTACTGCATACATATAATCGCTTCCCGATTTCGATCGACCGGGGGATGGGGACACACGTCTGGGACAGCGAGGGAAAAGAATATCTGGATTTTATGGCGGGCATCGCAGTTTATGCGCTCGGCTATCACTATCCGGAATATGACGAAGCCCTGAAAGCCCAGATCGACAAGGTGCTCCACACATCGAACCTCTATTACCATGAGCCTCTCGCTAAGGCCGCCAGGGCAGTCGTGGAATCCACAGGTCTTTCGAAAGTCTTTTTCACGAACAGCGGCGCGGAGGCCATCGAGGGCGCGATCAAGTCCGCGAGAAAATACGCCTGGCTGAAGGACGGACAGAACAATCACGAGATCATCGCGATGCACAGCTCTTTCCACGGACGCTCCGTCGGCGCGCTGTCTGTTACGGGCAACGCCCATTATCAGGATCCGTTCAAGCCTCTGATGGGCGGGGTCGTATTTGCAGAATTCAATAATCTGAAGAGCGTGACGGACCTGGTCAATGACAGCACCTGCGCGATCCTGCTTGAAACCGTTCAGGGCGAGGGCGGCATCTATCCGGCGGATCCTGAGTTCCTTCAGGGCATCCGCAAGATCTGCGATGAAAAGGATATCCTGCTCATCCTCGATGAGATCCAGTGCGGCATGGGTCGTACCGGAACGATGTGGGCGTATGAGCAGTACGGCATCAAGCCGGACATCGTCACCTGCGCGAAAGCACTCGGATGCGGCGTTCCGGTCGGCGCATTTGTTCTAAATGAGAAGGCGGCGGCCAAAGGCCTTATGCCGGGCGATCACGGAACGACTTACGGCGGCAACCCGTTCGTCTGCGCGGCGGTCGCGGAAGTCATGAGACTCTATGAGAAGATCGGTCTTGTCGATCACGTGAAGGAAATCTCTGAGTATCTGGCAGGAAAGCTGGACGCTTTCGCCGCAGAACATGACTGCGTCATATCTCACCGTGGTCTCGGCCTTATCCGCGGTCTGGAGTTTTCCGGCGACGTATCTGTGGGAGAGGTGACAAAGAAGGCTCTGGCTAAGGGACTTCTCATTATCAGCGCCGGCTCGAACGTACTTCGTTTTGTGCCGCCGCTCATCATCACGAAGGAGGATGTGGACAAGGCGATCGCGATCCTTGAGGAGTGCGTCTGACCTGAGCTTATTCCATCGACAATAAAGGGAACCATAAGAATTCATCCGCGCTCCCGCGCGGGTGAATTCTTATGTGAATGAAGGCAATGAGCCAAGGCGCCCGCTGGGGGAAGGTTATGTAAATTCTGTGTCATGGTCTAAAACTCTCTTGTATTTTGAAAGCATATTCGATAAAATTATACCGTGCACGCACCGGTACAAAAGTCACGGGAGGTGCACGTATGATGAGGAAAACTGCGAAATCCATGGCGGTATGTGTCATGGCTTTTCTCTTCTTATGCGGGTGTTCGTATAACAGGGAAGAATTCGTAAATACACAAAATGATCCCGCTAACGAGTATTTCGGGACCGTCTCCGACGCCGGGAATGCGGCAGCCGAAGACGCAGGCGGGACCGGGTCGGCATCAGGCAGTGCCGGCGGGATCCGGAGCGGAGAAGAGACCGCTTCAAAGACCACGGAAAGCACAGCGAAGCAGATTTTTATCTATGTCTGCGGCGCGGTAAGGGAGCCCGGCGTATATGTGCTGACGGAAGGGGCGCGCGTGTATGAAGCCATTCGGATGGCCGGGGGCATGCTGCCGGAGGCCAATGAAGCTCTGGTCAATCAGGCCAGGATCCTTGTCGACGGTGAGCAGATCACTGTCTTCACGAAAGAGGAGACGGAGGGGCTCGACCCGGAGACATTCGAATATGTAAGCCCGATGGAGCAAATGCCGGCAGCGCAGGGAAAAGTCAATATCAACACAGCCACGGCGGAGGAGCTCATGACACTATCGGGGATCGGGAAGGCCAGAGCCGAGGCGATCATTGAGTACAGGGAGACGAACGGCGCGTTCAGGGATATCGCCGATATCATGAAGATCAGCGGTATCGGGGAGGCGCTTTATAATAAGATTAAGGATAACATAGTTGTCAGTTAGGAGTTATAGATGGCACGAAGAGTACTTGTTGTTGACGATGAGAAACTGATCGTAAAGGGTATACGTTTTTCACTGGAGCAGGATGGCTACGAAGTCACATGCGCATATGACGGAGAGGAAGCTGTGCAGTTCGCAAAGCAGACCGAGTTCGATATCGTTCTTCTTGATCTGATGCTGCCGAAGCTTTCCGGTCTTGAAGTTTGTCAGCAGATCAGAGAGTTTTCCTCTGTCCCGATCATTATGCTGACCGCTAAAGGGGAGGATATGGACAAGATCCTCGGTCTTGAGTACGGCGCGGATGATTATATTACAAAACCGTTCAATATCCTTGAGGTCAAGGCCCGCATCAAGGCGATCCTGCGCCGGTCCAAACGTCCGGTCGACGAAAAAGCCAAGACAAAGACCGTTGAGGTCGCCGGCCTGCGGATGGACTGCGAAAGCCGCCGCGTCTATGTGAATGGAAAAGAAATCTATCTCACGGCCAAGGAATTCGATGTCCTTGAACTGCTTGTGTTCAATCCGAACAAAGTGTACAGCCGGGAAAACCTTCTGAATATCGTCTGGGGATATGAGTATCCGGGCGATGTCCGCACTGTGGATGTCCACATCCGCCGCCTGCGTGAGAAGATCGAGGAGAACCCGTCTGACCCGAAATATGTTCATACGAAGTGGGGGGTAGGCTATTATTTCCAGAGCTGATAAACAGCCGGGATGGACATTTGTCCGGAGTCTTCGGTTCCGGATCATGGTTATTCTGATCCTGATCGGTATTGTTCCATGTATAATTGCAACCAACGTAGTCAGCAGAAGCTACAAGAATCGCGCTGTTTCTTTACGTGAATCGAGCGTAAAGAATCAGTGCGACATTTTGCGCGCAAATTTAGATTCGGAGGACTACCTGAACAACCTGGACTCCGAAGTCGTCAACAGCGAGCTGGCTCTTCTTTCAAATGTATATAACGGGCGAATCATGATCATCGATGAGGACTTCAAAGTCGTCACCGATACATTTGACCTTGACAGGGGGAAGACATCTGTCTCCAGGGAAGTTGTCAGCTGCTTTGAGACGGGCAAGGGGGCGACACAGTATGACGACCGCAACGCATACATTATCATGACGTTCCCGATCGAGACCAACAAAGCGGTAAAAGGCGTCATGCTGATTTCGGTATCGACAAATGAAATCGCCCAGAACGCCAGACTTCTCGAGAACCGCGGTCTGACAGTCACTGTCGGCGTATCTCTTGTCGTCCTTATACTCGGTTACTTCCTCGCAGGTATACTTGTCCGCCCCTTCATGCGGGTCACACATGCAATCGAAGACGTCACAGACGGCTATCAGGATGAGGCTATCTCGGTACCGGACTATACGGAAACAGTCCAGATCACGACAGCCTTCAATCAGATGCTTTCCCGCGTCAGGGCCATGGACAGTTCGCGCCAGGACTTTGTCTCCAACGTCTCGCATGAGCTGAAGACGCCGCTCACATCAATGAAAGTCCTTGCGGATTCGCTGAACGGTCAGGATAATCTGCCGGTGGAAATCTACAAGGAGTTCATGCAGGATATCACGCAGGAGATCGACAGAATGAACCTGACGATCCAGGATCTTCTCACGATGGTGCGGCTTGACAAGAAGGCGGCTGTACTGAACATCGAGAAGACGGATGTCGGCTGGATCATCGAGTCCATCATCAAGCGGCTCAGACCGATCGCGGACAAGCGGAATATATCGATCGCTTTCAATAAAGTGGTCCCGGTCGTCGCCGAAGTGGATGCGAGCAAGCTGGAACTCGCCCTCAGCAATCTGATTGAAAACGCCGTCAAGTACAACGTCGATGACGGATGGGTGCGTGTGACGCTTGATTCTGACCGCAAGTATTTTTATGTGATGGTTTCTGATTCCGGAGTGGGTATCCCCGAGGAAGAGCAGGAACATATTTACGAGAGATTTTACAGGGGAGACAAATCGCATTCGACTACGATCGAGGGAACCGGTCTGGGTCTCGCGATCACGAAGAGCGTCATCGTACTTCTGAGGGGCGTTATCAAAGTGAACAGCAAGGAAGGCGAGGGGACAACATTCCAGGTCCGCATCCCGCTCGTCAGACAGGTCTGATACACGATTAAGGTAATTACATGAAGTTGTTTAACGGAGCTATCTATAAAATTATATCGTTGATCGCTGTCCTCTGTTTCATTGTCTCAGCCGGTGGCTGCGGCGGGAACAAGACGACAGAAAAGGGAGGACCCTTCGCCTATTTCATTGATGAGGACGGCAGTTCTCTCGAGTCCGAAAAGCTGAATATGAAGGGGCTTTCCGGTGAAGAAGCGATTCCTATGATCCTTGACGCGGTCCTGGCGGGACCGTCTGACGAGAAATTCATGCCGCTCCTGCCAAAAGGGACAAAAGCGCTCGGCTATACGTTCAAGGACGGCATCGTCACAGTTGATTTCAATGAGAATTACGGCAAGCTCTCCCGCTCGAGGGAGGTCCTCGCAAGAGCCGGTATTGTACGGATGCTGACACAGATAAAAGCAGTGAAAGGCGTCGTCTTTACTGTCAAGGGCGTGCAGATCAAGAACTCAAAGGGAGACGAGATCGGCGTTATGACCGCGGAGAGTTTCATCGAGGATACCGGACGGCAGATCAATAACTATCAGCACGCGACGATCAATCTGTACTTTGCGACGGAGGACGGGAAGGGGCTTCGGAAAGAAGCCCGCTCGATCTACTACAGTGCCAGCATGCCTCTCGAATGGGCGATCGTCGAGCGCCTGATCGCCGGACCGAAAGGACCCGGATGTTTCTATGTGATCCCCGCAAATACACACATTATCTCGGTCGTATCATCTGACGGCGTGTGTTATGTTAACCTTGACGGGGCGTTTTCGACAAAAGTCCTGAATGTCGATGAGAGGGTCACTATTTATTCGATCGTCAATTCCCTGATCGAGAATTGTAATGTGAACGCGGTCCAGATTTCAATCTCGGGAGACACCGATGTAGTTTTTGGCAACGGAATTTCTCTCAGTAAGCCGTTTGCGGAGGACCGCTCACTTGTGGTGGAGGCGGTCGGAGAAGCGCGGCGTTAAGCCGCCCGATATTCTGCGGTCGGACTTATGAAGCGGGTACGATTGTATTGATTTAAAGGAGAATACGAACATGAAAGGGATGAAGAAAATCGCCTGGCTTGGCATGACGATTTCTCTTATGGCTGCACTTGCTTCCTGCGGGAAGACAGTGGAGCCGGCGACATCTTCTACGGTTCAGCCGGCAGTATCTTCCGTATCGTCCGTGGAGGAATCTATTCCGACGGCCAGTACGGAAACGGATTCTTTTGCAAGCGGAAATGAAACGGATTCCTCTGCCCCTGCCCTGGCAGATGAGTCGGCAGCGGAGTCCGGTATAGCGGATAATCAGGTAGAGGCTTCGCCAGACTACTCGGATCCCGCAAACTGGGCTTTCTGCGGCGTCGGCGAGAACAGGGCAGCAGATCTTTTTATTATCTGCCCGACAGTTGATATGAGTGAAGAATACAACATGTCTCTGGAAGACGAAAAGATGAGGAGCCGATTTGTCGGCAGCCTCAATACAGAGAAGGGAATCTTTGAGGAAAGCACCAAAATGTACGCACCCTACTACCGGCAGGCGTCAATGTATGTCTATTCGCTGGATCCTAAGGAGAGGGAAGTTGCTTTGGGGATCGCTTACAGTGACGTGTCGGCTGCATTTGCATACTATCTCGAACACCTGAATGAGGGCCGCCCGATCATTCTTGCCGGATTTTCACAGGGGGCGGATATGTGTTACCGGCTTCTTAAAGAATATTTCGGAAACGAGGCTGTCTATGACCGGCTTGTCGTCGCCTACGCCATCGGCTGGGCGTGTACGGAAGAGATGGTAAGTGAGTATCCGCAGATCAGACCGGCTAAGGGGGAAGATGATTTCGGCGTCGTCGTCAGTTTTGACTGTGAGGCTCCTTTCGTCAAGGAAACCCTGATCAATCCTGCCGGACAGAAAGCATACACTATCAATCCGCTCAACTGGAAGACAGATGGGACAGTGGCGGATAAGAGTGAGAATCTCGGCGCGTGCTTCCTTGCATACAGCGGTGAGATCCAGAGCGAGCAGGCCAGACTCTGCGGCTGCTATATCGACGAGGAACGCGGCGTTCTGAAGGTGACGGACATTAAGTCAACAGATTATCCGGCGGCTGTTTCCGGTCTTCCGGAAGGATCCTTCCACATCTACGATCTGCAGTTCTTCTACAGAAATCTGCAGAAGAATGTGGCCGACCGCCTGAACGCTTATATTAGCGAGGATGCGAGAGAGCCGGCCGCGTAAGCTGCCAGGAAACTCCCGCTTCTACAAGTATTATGAGGATTTTTATGATGAAGCGAAAGATGACCGGTGCACTGTGTGCAGTCCTGTGTTTGATCACGGCTGCTTTCGGATGCGGACGGCAGGAAGCAGATCCCGTACCTGCTGATGTACTGATAGAAAGCTCGGCAGCGGAAAGCGTGCTCAGTGATACAGAATCAGAAATACTGACAGCCAAACTCGATGAGATCAGAGAACGCGGCGTTCTCATAGTCGGGTCGACCGGCGACTACAGGCCGATGAGCTATCTTGAGCCTGCGACCGGACAGTATGTCGGGTTCGACGCGGAACTCGCAAAGGATCTGGCGGCGGATCTGGGAGTTGAACTGGAATATGTTTCCACATCCTGGCCGACGCTCATGGACGATACCGAGGCCGGCAAGTTCGATCTGGCTATATGCGGCATCACGATCACGGACGCACGCAAGGAGCAAGCCCTCATGTCGGACGGGTATCTGGACAACGGCAAGACAGTGCTCTGCCGGGCGGATGACGCGGATCAGTATACGAGTCTTGAGGCAATCGACGATCCGGATGTGCGGGTGATGGAGAACCCCGGCGGACTCAATGAGAAGTTCGCGAGAGAAAATCTGCCGCACGCCAATATTATCATCCACGATGTCAATGAAGAGATTCCGGGTCTTGTGGCTGACGGTGAGGCGGATGTGATGATCACGGAGATCATGGAAGCCGGCTACTATGTCGGACAGGACGACAGGCTGGCGGCTCCGCTCATCTACGAGCCGTTCACCCATGGCGAGCTCGGCGTCCTGATGCCGAAGGGCAGCGAGGATTTGCTGGATTATGTAAACATGTTCCTCGCGAAGGAAAAAGAATCCGGCAGGCTCGACCAGCTTGCCGAGCAATATATCTACCGGTACATCGACGATCGGAAGGAACTCGTGCCGGCGGCGTGACAGCAATATGAAAGCGATAATACGAAACCTAAGAGACGATGAAAATGAATTGCTGAAAGAAATAGAGACAGTTTATGGTCGGAAAATATAAAGTCATCACACTTTGCGGAAGCACCCGCTTTAAAGATGCCTTCATGGAAGCCCAGAAGCGCTTGACACTGGAGGGCAATATCGTCATCAGCGTAGGTCTTTTCGGGCACTCCGGCGACAACGAGGTCTGGGAGGGAATGTCCGAGGATACCCTCACCAAGACCAAGGAAATGCTGGATGACATGCATAAGGCGAAAATCGATATGGCTGATGAGATCTTCATAATCAATGTCGGAGGCTACATCGGATCCAGTACCAGATCCGAGATTGAGCATGCCCGGGCGACAGGAAAAGCCATACGGTATCTGGAGGAACGATCATGAAGATCGAATGGGTAAACGCGTCTCATGGAGCGGATCGACCTTGAGGAGAAAAGATAGATATGTTCAGAAAAATGCGGAGATTCAGGCAGCTGATCAGCGAAGAGGAATGCAATGGAAGGAGGCCTTAAGTGAAAGGACGACCACTGTCAGTCCTGTGTCTTATTATCGTTGGTATTCTTTTCATCCTGGCCGCGTGCGGTCTGCCGCTTGAGGCGGAGCTGCCGGATACGGACGCGGCGGATATCTATGCGGAGAAGAACCTCATAGTGACCCTGACCGGCAGGGTCAGGCAATCGGAGATACAGGAAGAGTTCGCATACATTTTAATCGATGATGCAGTTCTTTTCGGCAGGGAGAGAAATTATAAAATCCATCATGTGAAGGTTTATCTGACGACCCTGAGGCGCTATGCCGCGGGGTCGTCTTTATGTCTTCGGGGAAAGCTTAAGCGGATCAAGGGACCGACGAACCACGGGGAATTCGACAGGGAACTCTACTACCGGGTCATGGGCGTTCGGTATACGCTGAAGGATCCGGAGATCGCCGTCACGGATCCGGATTATAATGTGCCTCTGGAGCTGCTGGCCATGATCCGGGGGCTGCTGAAAGCCCGCGTCAGAGCCGTTTACCCGGAGGATGTTCGGGGCGTGGTCAGTTCGATGCTGATTGGCGACAAATCAATGCTGGATGAGAGGATCAAAGCCAGATTCCGGATCGGCGGGATCTCGCACATGATGGTCATCAGCGGACTGCATGTGACCTTCCTTGCCGGGGCTGTCTATGAGATCCTGAAGAGGCTCCGCGTTCCGATCCACAGGGAGGGAAAGTGGCGTATAGCGCCTCTTCGGGATGCGACATGCATGCTCGTCAGCATGGGAATGCTGGTTCTTTATGCAGCCGTCACCGGTTTTTCTGTCTCGACTGTCCGGGCGGTCATCATGCACGCGCTGGTGCTCGGGGCGAAGCTCTCGCACAGGACCTATGATCTGCCGACGGCTATGTCATGCGCGATGATCCTGCTCCTTATGGATAATCCTTTGTATCTTCTCTATGCAGGTTTTCAGCTGAGTTTTCTCGCTGTGCTCGGTATCCATCTTGTGCAGGGGAGAAGCAGGCTTGTATCGGGAATGATATTCGTTCTTATCACGCTTCCGGTCGTTCTCTGTAATTATTTCGAGATGCCGCTCTACGGCGCGGTTGTGAATGTTCTGGTCATTCCGTGTATGCCGGTCCTGCTCGGGATCATCATTGTCGGCCTGCCGGGCGGGGCGTTCGCCCTTCCGGCTGCACTTTTCGTGCGTGGACTGACTGCCCTGCTTGACGGGGTCGCAGCGCTGCCATACGCATCTATTATTATGGGAAAGCCGGGGAAGGTGCAAATCGCGGCCTATGCAGCCCTCCTTATCATTTTCCTGTATGCCTCGGACAGATGCAGAACAGTCCGGAGCCGTATCGCCGTTCATCTGCTCGTCCCGATCATGGTGGTCGTGCTGGGCTTCCATGCAAGGACCGGCCTTGAGATCCATTTCCTTGACGTCGGACAGGGAGACTGCATTGTGCTAAAGGCCCGGAACGGGGCAGCTATTGCTGTTGACGGCGGCTCCACCTCCGTCACGGATGTTGGCGCCTATCGGATCCTGCCTTTTCTTGAGAGCGAGGGGATCCGGCGGCTCGACTATCTCTTCCTGACGCACATGGATGAGGATCATATCGGCGGGATGCGGGAGATTTTGGAAAAGATAGCGAACCGGGAAACGCCGCTAAGGGTGGATACGGTCGTGCTGCCGTACCTTACGGAGAGGGATGAGACCTATCAGGGGATAACAGAACTCGCCCGGCGCGCCGGGGCGAGGGTGGCGGCTGTGTCGGCGGGGGATGCATTTGCATGCGGCGACCTTACGATGACCGTTCTCGGGCCCGAGCCGAAGGTAGAGACCAGCCCGGTCGAACCGAACGCCCAGTGTATTGTGCTTGCCGTCACGCAGGGGGAGTTTGACTGTCTGCTCACCGGGGATGTGGTCGGCGCCGGGGAGGAGAATCTGCTTGGAATTCTTGAGCGGGCGGACAAGAAGTTCGAGGTGCTGAAGGTCGCCCACCACGGCTCGAAGTACTCGACGCCGGAAGAATTCCTGCGGGTCACCTGGCCGGAGGTCAGCGTTATTTCCTGCGGGGCGGACAACCGGTACGGGCATCCCCACGCGGCGCTGCTCCGGCGGCTTCGGGGCTGCGGGACGCGGATTTATCGGACGGACACAGCAGGCGAAATCGTTGTGACAGTCAATCGGGATGGGTATTGTGTGAAGGCGTTTGCCGGGGAGTGAGTCCTGTCTGTGATGAGGCGCCATCAGCTGCAGCCTCCGATGTCCTTACACAGATATCGCATCAGGCTACACTTTGCAGATTTTGTAATAGCGTAAATCATACATTTCATGTATAATGTGTTTTACTTATTAAATAGAGAACTGAAAGCTATTCATTTTGCGAACAACAGTCTCTGAAAAGAGGAGGGGTCATTCTATGTCTGACTATATTTTAAGTTGCTGTTCGACTGCCGACCTGACCGCCAGGCATCTGGCTGATAGGGATATACATTATATTTGTTTCCATTTTGAAGTGGATGGCAAATCTTACCCGGATGATCTTGGGCAGTCGATTCCCTTCCCGAAATTCTATCAGATGATGCGGGATGGGGCTATGACAAAGACGTCACAGGTCGGCGTCGGAGAATATGAAGAGTATTTTGAAAGATTCCTGAAGGATGGGAAGGATGTGCTTCACCTGGCGCTCAGTTCAGGCATCTCGGGAACGATAAATTCCGCTGTCATCGCAGCTCAGGATCTCCGGGAAAGATATCCGGAGCGTAAGATCTACATCGTTGATTCGCTGGCAGCTTCCGCCGGTTATGGACTCATCATGGACAAGCTTGCCGATCTGAGGGATTCCGGTATGAGCTACGATGAGGTGCTCGACTGGGTGGAAAAGAACAAACTGACTTGTGTACATTGGTTCTTTACGTCTGATCTTACTTATCTCATCCGCGGCGGGCGTGTGTCCAAAACGGCGGGTATGGTCGGGCAGCTGCCCAACATATGTCCGCTTCTTAATGTCGATTACAAAGGAAAACTGGTCGGGCGCGAGAAATATCGCGGAAAGAAGAAAGTTATCCACGC